>DALYFE010000001.1:0-15129 GCA_031972195.1 Chlamydiales bacterium
GCCTCAATGCGAAACTTCCCATCATCCTCGACCAAGCCCGCTTGGTGCACCGGATGCTCAACTACCTTGATGTTCTCCCGGTAGATGCAGCAATATCGCAACCGGTCGAAATACTTTTTTCCGCTTGCCGGATAGTAGCAATGGATCGGGTGCGTGACTTTGTCCAGGTTCAGTCGCATCAGCATTGAGCCGAGCCCCAGACAATGATCTCCGTGAAAATGACTGATAAACATCCTGGTTACGGTAGGAGGTGCAATGTCTGCAAAGATAAATTGTCTTTGGGTTCCTTCTCCGGGATCAAACAGCAGCCCTTCGTCATTCCAACGCAGTAAATAGGCTCCGTGATTGCGAAAACGGGTGGGCTGCTGACTGGAGCAGCCAAGAATTGTTAAATCTCTGGCGCTCATTTTGCGACTCGCTCAGCAAAAGAAGAGAGCCGTCCAAAAAAGATTCCGATGATCCCGCCGATAATATGCGCCGTATTGGCAATATTTGGAGCAAACGCCAGCCCTGAAAAAATCTGCAAAAAGAACGCTCCCATCGATAAAATGAACATCGCTCCAACAAAAAGAAGCAAGAAGATCATCGTGATTCGGTTTAAAGGATACCCTTCCCAGGGGGCTATTTTTTGACGCACCCAGGTAAATCCCGCAAGTCCCATGATAATCCCTGAATACCCGAGGAACAGAGGGCCGCTGACAAGATATTGTATTGTATTGGACCCAATTCCGACAGCAACAGTTAAAAGCAATGTTTTTGGAAATCCAATGCGCTGTTCGATGGGACGTCCCAAAATCCAAAGCCAAATCATGTTGAAAAAAATATGAAAAAATTCGGCGTGAAGCACACAGGGAGAGAAAAGACGCCAAACTTCTCCTTTCCGAATATTGGAAAAAAGAGGGCCTTCCGCCATCTGCGTATCAAGACCTTTAATTTTTAAGACGACCCATTCATAAAATCCGCGCCACTGCGGCGTCTTGTCATGTTCTTGAAGCTTTAGCTGTACCTCGGAGGCCAAGTTCACCCCTTTTTCTCCTGCTGCCGCGATCTTCTCCTGCACCATTTGTTCTATAGACGCAAGATCCGGTGGAAAATCATAAAGCAGCAGCTCCTGGATCGGCGTGAACAAAAAAATGTCTTTCAATCCGGAGCGAAGGAGCGGCAGTTCTTGCAGAAGATTGAGAAAAAAGATCGCAAAACACAGACCCAAAAAGAACACCGTGAGAGGAGAGCGGACAGTACGCACAGACGATTCTGCCACTTGGGGAGGAGGATCTTCGGGATCCATCGGGATGACAACAGGCCCATCAAATTCCGGATCTGCAGGACTTTTCTGAAACCGCTCAAAATCGGAGGCCGCCTCAACGATCCGATCTTCGTCTATCACCCAAAGATGATAGGTCATCTGCCCGGTTTGCGCATCGAAGGCCATATCGCAGTTGCTATCGATCCCCTTCTGTTTGAGATACGAGGACATCTTCCTCGCATGCATTTCGCTAAATAAGGTGCCAATTAACCGCATTTGATCGCATTAATAATATTGGTTGTCGAAAGAGAATCGATTAATTCGACTATATGAAGCCTCCCTCCATATGCCAAAACAGTCTCTGCCTCAATGCATTTCGCTCCATATTCCGCGCCATTGACGTGGACATCGGGTTTGATGCAGCTGAGCAAAGAACGAGGGTCCGTCTCTTCAAACCAAGTGACAAAACTAACGAACTCCAAAGCAGCCATCAATTCCAATCGATATGAAAGCTGGATAATCGGGCGGCTTGGACTTTTATATTGCCGAATCGATGCGTCCGAATTGAGTGCAACGATCAAACAATCCGCCTGTTTTGAAGCTTCATAAATAATATGCAGATGCCCTGCGTGCAGCAAGTCAAATGAACCGTTCAGGGTCGCAATCGTACGATTTGACGCGCGCAGCTCATCTGCCTTGGCCCGAAGATTCGTTGGTTCAATGAGCTTTTTTTGAAGCCACTCTGGCATGTTTTCGTCCTGTTCTTTGAGAAAAAGCAATCTTAAACACTTCGTCATAATAATCGACAAAATGCACTTCAAGCCCCTTCTTTAAATAATCGGGGAGCTCATCATAATCGCGCAAATTTTCTTTTGGAAAAATCAGCACATTGATTTTCGATCTTCTTGCAGCAATTAACTTTTCCTTCAAGCCGCCAATCGGCAGCACCTTTCCGGTGAGAGTAATTTCCCCTGTCATGCCAAGATTTTCCCGGATCGGCTTCTCCAAAAGAAGCGATAACAAGGAAGTCACCATCGTGATCCCTGCAGAAGGGCCGTCTTTTGGAGTGGCGCCTTCCGGAATATGAATATGGATCTGCGATTTTTCAAAAAAAGGACGATCAGGAGCAAACTGTTCCAAATGACTTTGGACATAGGTCCAGGCAAGCTGCGCCGATTCTTTCATCACATCGCCGGCCTGTCCTGTCAACTTCATTTCTGTTTTTTCCGCAGGGTATCGGACAGCCTCTATGTAAAGCGTTGCGCCGCCCATAGAAGTCCATGCAAGTCCCGTCGCAACGCCGACCGGATTCACCTTATAGTATCGATCGCTTGTAAAGACGGGCTTGCCCAAATAGGCGGGCAATGTTTTTTCCGAAATCACCGCTTTAGGCTGTTTGCCTCGCGCAATTTTCACAGCCACTTTGCGCAAAATTTTCTTGATATTGTTTTCAAGCGTCCGAACGCCGGCCTCTCTTGCGTATCCATTGATGATCTGCGCCAAAGCGCCTTTCGTAAAGGTCACATCGCCCGCTTTCAGTCCCATCATTTTTCGATTTCTCGGCACAAGATATTTCTTTGCGATTTCGATTTTTTCCGCTTGGATATATCCGGACAGACGAAGCATCTCCATGCGATCTTTCAAAGGTTCGGGGATCGTATCCAGAACGTTTGCGGTCACAATGAACAAGATATTCGACAAATCGCAACGGACATCCAAATAGTGGTCCAAAAACTCTTTATTTTGCTCGGGGTCCAACACTTCCAGTAGAGCCGATGCGGGATCTCCCTGATAGCTTGCTCCCATTTTATCCACTTCATCCAACATGATGACCGGATTCATCGTTTGCGTGAACTTCAGCGCCTGAATCATTTTTCCCGGCATCGCTCCGATATAAGTGCGTCTATGGCCCTTAATCTCCGCCTCATCGCGCATTCCCCCGACTGAAAATCGGTAGAATTTGCGGTTCAAGGCGCGCGCAACGCTTTTCCCTATGCTTGTCTTTCCAACTCCCGGCGGGCCGACCAAACAAATGATGCTTCCCTTAATTCCTCCGGTAAGTTTCCCAACTCCGATAAATTCTAAAATCCGCTCTTTAATATCTTTCAAGCCGTAGTGATCCTGCTCTAAAATGCTTTCCGCCTTTTTGAGATCATGGGTCTCTTCGCTGTTCATCCCCCAAGGGACAATGGTCAGCCAATCGAGATAGTTGCGGCAGACTCCATACTCGGCTGATTGCATCTCGAGGGTGCTGAGCTTATCCATCTCCTCGCGAATCACTTTCATCACATCTTCCGGAACGGTCCTTTGCTTTAACCGTTCTGAAAATTTCTCGGCATCAAGAGTTTTGTCGTCTTTTTCCATTCCGAGTTCTTTCTTGATCGCCTTGAGTTGCTCTCGGAGGAAAAATTCCCGCTGGGTCTTTGAAATCGTAGCTTCGATCCTCTGATTGATCGTGCTTTGAAGCTTGCTGATGTCGAGCTCTTTTTTCAGCAAGATCAGCGCCTTGTCGATCCTCTTTTCAATTTCAAAAGTCTCCAGCACCTCTTGCAGCTCTTCCCGTCCCGCCGTCGTCAATGCCACTGCAAAATCGGCCAGCCTTCCCGGCTCGGTGAAATCGGAATGTCCTAAGAAAATCTGCAGTTCTTCTTTAAATAATGGATTGAGTTTCAGCAGCTCTTTGATTGTCGTAATGATACTGATTGAATATGCCTTCAGCTCTTTCGATAAATTTTCCAGCGGGGTATCGTCGTGATATTTTACCTCTGCAAGGAGATGCTTCCCCTTGATAGGCTTTTCAATGACCACCCGTTTTTCCATATTTAGAACAACTTGGGCTCCCCCTTGTTCCATGGGGATGATCCGAAGAATGCGCGCAACAACACCTACTTGATGCAACTCACCCATCGAAATCTTGTAAATATTCGCATCTTCCTTACGAGTTAAAAACAAGCCGACGCATTTGTGATCGGTCTTTGCGACGATTTTCAATACTTCATAATAAGCGCCGGGTTCAATGACAATCGGAGCCGCCATCCCGGGAAAAAATGGGCGTCGGTTCAACGGAAGAACGTAAAGCTGGTTTGGATAAGGCAACCCGGCAATCAATGACCGTTCCTCTTTTTTAGGAACAATCAGATCCTCCTCCTCGATTAGAGGAACTTCATCAAGATCATCATTGAGTTTTTCAGGATCGTCCAAACAATGCCTCCCCTAAGGCTACTTATTCATGATGTGTGATCAAAAAGCAAGTGAGTTTATCGGAGAATGAAAAAAGCCGCAACCACAAGTGTCCACAACAAGTTCCAGCATAAAATATTTTCCTTTACTCCACACGAAGTGTTTTGGCTCAAAAGACACTCTCGCGTACAATACATGCCATGTTTGGGCTTATCTTGGAAACCAGTACGGAAAAAGGGTGCATTGTCCTATCAGACAAAGAGCATCCCCTAGCTTTCCGGACATTGTCCGGAGGCCCCGAACTATCCAAAACAGTTGCGCTTGAGACAGAACAACTCGTCAAAGAAACTTTTTTCCCAAAACCTGACTTTATCGCAGTAGGAACCGGCCCGGGTTCCTATACAGGCACCCGAGTGGGAGTCTCCCTGGCCAAAGCGCTCGCATTCGGATGGAACATTCCATTATTCGGTTTTTGCAGTCTGCAAGCCTTTTTTCCAACCGATAATATACCTTGCACCGTCGTGTTCGATGCCCGCATGGGAGGCTTTTACATTCTCGACGATCCTCTTGCAAAACCTATCTTGCTTCCGTTCGCTGAAGCGCAAGACAGTTTGCCCCGGCAATCCCGAATCGCCTCCCCTCACCCGGAAATGATTCATAAACGGCTCTCCCTCGCTGCAGCCTGCATCGAGACGAATCCATCGCCCTCTCTCCTCGCTTCCATCGGATACCAATTAGCCCTCGAAGGCAAAGCAGTTCCTCTGGAACTTGCATATCTTCAAGCAACCTGAACGAATCAGAAGGAAATTGTGAATCCTTGATTGAAAGAAGGCTATCCTCTATAATGGCCTTTTATGTTTTTAACCCAAGCTCGTATTTTGAATTTTAAAGTCCGAGCGAAACACCAAAGGAATGTTCATGCCAAGCGTTAAGGTTCGCATGGGAGAACCCATCGATAAAGCCCTCCGTGCCCTCAAGAAAAAATTAGACAGAGAAGGCATTATGAAAGCTGCAAAAGCACACCGTTTTTATGACAAACCTTCTGTCAAAAGCCGTCTTAAATCCAAAGCAGCCACCAAGCGAACAAAAACAGCGTTGCGGCGCGGCTATTAGCATTAGCACTTTAATGGCCACCCTGCTAAAATGTCCTCTATGAAAGATTATTATTCAACTCTAGGCATCTCCAAACAAGCCAGTCAGGATGAAATCAAGAAGGCCTATCGCAAAAAGGCCCTTGAGTTCCATCCTGACCGCAATCCGGACAACCCGAAAGCCGAAGAGCAGTTTAAAAAAATTTCTGAAGCGTACGAGGTCTTAAGCGACGAAGGCCGCCGCCGTATTTACGACCAATATGGCGAAGAGGGTCTCAAAGGCGCAGGAGCAGGCGGCGGATTTCCGGGCGGGGGCGGCTTCTCCTCAATGGACGAAGCTTTGCGTACCTTTATGGGTGCGTTCGGCGGAGGAGGCGGCGGCCGCGGAGAATCGATCTTTGATTTCTTCGGCGGAGGAGGCGGTTTTGACGGCGGAGAAGAACCGGGATCGAGCAGAGGCGCGAGTAAAAAAGCAACTGTTCGCGTCTCATTTGAAGAAGCTGCGAAAGGCACTGAAAAAGAAATCGCAATTCAAAATTACTGCGCTTGCGATGCCTGCAGCGGCTCCGGAGCCCGGTCTAAAAATGGCATTAAAGTTTGCTCTACCTGCCAGGGCAAAGGCCAGGTCTACCAAAACCGGGGCTTTTTTAGCATGTCAAGCATCTGCCCTCATTGCCAGGGAGCAGGCCGCATTATTGTCGACCCTTGCAAATCTTGCAATGGAGCCGGCCGCGTAAAAGAAAAGCAGCGCATTAAGATTAGAATCCCGGCAGGCGTTGACAATGGCATGCGTCTAAAAATGAGCGGTTATGGCGATGCAGGTATCGGAGGCGCAGAATCCGGAGACCTTTTCGTCTACATCGAAGTGGAAGAGCATGAAACATTCCGAAGAGAAGGCGACGACGTCTATCTCGATTTGCCGATCACATTTTCAGAGGCCGCCCTTGGCTGCAAAAAAGAAGTTCCCACGCCGCTAGGAGAATTGGTCCGCATTCAAATTGCAGAAGGGACGCAAAACGGAAAGCTTCTTCGCGTCAGCGGCAAAGGATTCCCGAATGTCCACGGACAGGGCAAGGGAGATCTTTTGATTCGAATTACGGTAGAAATCCCCGTCAAATTATCGGAAAAACAAAAAGCAATCATCCGCTCTTTAGAAGAACTCGAAAGCCCGAATAATCATCCGCGCAAAAAAGGCTTTCTCGAGAAACTCAAGGTTTTTTTTTCAGAATCTTAAGAAGCTGTCTTAAACCTGGGTCTTAGATTGATTTTTTCGCCTGATCCAAATCTCGATTGAGCTCGCTAACCGTTCGACCATCCGTCGGCGTATTACTGAACGATGAATAATCCTTTTCAATTTTCGCGTTCTGCTCCAATAACCCTTTTCGGTTCAGTTCAGCAGCTGTTTCATTCAGGATATGCATTGCCTTATCCATCACTTTTTGAAACTCCGCTTTCTGATAAGGATTGTCAGACTGAGAATATTGCTGAAGCGCTTTTTGAAATAGTTCCGCACCGTGCTTATATTCTTGCTCATACATCTTCATTTCTCTGGGAGTAATTGGAGGCAATCCTCCATCCCCTTGAATCTCATCGCTCATATCCCGCTCCGCATTAAGACAGCCTCTATACAGTACAGACACCCTCTAAATTTTTAATTGCCAAAAATAAAAAATAAATTCAACATCTAATTCGTTATTCAAACTGAAGAAGGAGCAGTCTTAAGCTTATGAAGCAAAGTCGCCACATTCAAGCATCTATTCTCAAACGATCTCTTATGCTGATCTTTCTATGCCCCTCTCTATTGATGGCGCAACAATCACCGCCGCCGCACCAACACGTCCCCCCGGAACAAATCCAGGCAGAGCTTGATGCTGCGCAAGCGGAATTCGATCATGCCTTAAAACTGTTCAACCCATGGTATACAGGCCCGCTGATCACTCCGTCAGCGTCCATGACGCCGCCCGGATCTGTCATGTGGCAGCCTTACCTTTTCTTCATCGACACCTATGCCGCGTTCGACGAAAACCGCAAATCCATTACGATTCCAAACCGTTTTCAGCTCCAAGCAATACCGGTTCTCGTACAAACCGGGATCACTTCCACTGTCGATATCCAAGTAATCATGAGCGCTGTAGGCAATTGGAGCCAAGGCCATCAAGGAGGCGGATTTCAAGACATGTCTGCCCGTATTGGCTTTTTAATTGCTAAACAGCAACTCTACACACCCCAAGTGAAGTTTTCTATCGGACAAACATTTCCAACAGGAAAATACAATCACTTAAATTCCAATGGACTTGGACTGGACAGCACAGGGGCCGGATCCTGGCAAACGAATTTCAGCTTAACATTTGGAAAACTCCTCTTCTGGGATACACTCCATCCATTCAATACCCGTCTTGCGCTAGGATATACAATTACAACTCCCGTCCACGTGAAAAACTTCAACTCCTATGGAGGCGGTTTTGGAACTAAAGGAACCGTGTTTCCCGGCAATAATTTTAGCGCCGACTTAGGACTGGAATTGAGCATCTCGCAACCATGGGTCATCGCATTGGATATAGCGTATACCTTTACTAATCAAACCCATTTTCACGGCCTCCCCGGAGTCACCTCTACGGGAGCGCCCGCGTCGGTCGGCGGCGGCTATAGCGACCAATTGAGCCTCGCCCCTGCAATCGAATACAACTTTAACGATCACAACGGCCTGATTGCCGGAGCATGGTTTTCGGTGTATGGACGCAACTCCTCCAACTTTGTTTCCGGGATTTTCAGCTGGTACATTGTGTTTTAAAATCATTGAGAGCGGATTGAATAATGAAAAAAGCGATCCAGTTATGCATCTTAATAGCATGCATATCTCCGATGAAAATCATTGCGCAATCTCAACGGGTCTCTCCTGAACAAATCCAAGCTGAGCTCGATGAAGCAGAAGCAGAGTTTAATCATGCTCTAAAACTCTTCAATCCCTGGTATACAGGCCCGCTCATCACTCCGTCCGCATCGATGATGGCGCCCGGATATGCCTCATTGCAGCCGTATATTTATCTAACAGATACATACGCTTCATTCGATGAAGATCGAAAATCAGTCACAGTTCCTAATCGGTTCCAGCTCCAGGCAATTCCAATTCTTTTACAAGTAGGCATTACTCCTTCTTTCGATGCACAAGTGATCATGAGCGCAGTTTCCAATTGGAGCCAAGATCATCATGGAGGAGGATTTCAGGACATATCCGCCCGTTTAGGCTTTCTCATTGCCAAACAGCAGCTCTATACTCCTCAGGTTAAATTTGCCATTGGACAAAAATTTCCAACAGGCAAATACAACCATCTCAACTCAAATGGGCTAGGCCTGGATAGCACCGGATCGGGATCTTGGGCCACTACATTCAACCTAATGTTTGGGAAACTGCTCTTGTGGGATACGCTCCATCCGCTCAATACCCGCCTTGCCTTAGGATATACAATCTACACACCGGTTCACGTGAAGAACTTTAATACTTATGGAGGCGGTTTTGGAACGAAAGGAACTGTTTTCCCGGGCAATAGTTTTAACGCTGACTTAGGTCTGGAATTGAGCATTTCGCAACGCTGGGTCATTGCTCTAGATAGCGTCTATACCTGCACAAACCGAACCCATTTTCATGGCAGCTCGGGAGTGACCTCTTCAGGCGGCAAAGCATCCGTTGGGAAAGGCTATAGCGATCAGCTCAGTTTTGCCCCGGCCGTTGAATACAATTTTAGCGATAAAATGGGACTCATCGGCGGGGCTTGGTTCTCCGTTTATGGACGCAATTCCTCAAACTTCGTTTCCGGAATTTTGAGCGGATACTTCAAGTTCTAATCATTACAATGGCTCATCTCAATTTGCATAAAACGCGGCAAGGCGAATGATGCAGAGTGAATCTCCGGAGTGTAATAAAAAGTAGAAACTCCTAATTTTTCAAACCGCTCGCGCAACACTTCCGGACTTACTTGATAATTCGTATCCGATGCCCATCCAAATGCCATAAATCCTCCGGCATAAGTAGGCACGGGAGCTATATAAAAAGAAACGTTTTGAAAATGAGGGCGGCGATTGTGCAAAGTCATCACCAACTCTTCGTTTTGAAAAAATGGTACGCCGTTTTGGTTCACAAAAATCCCTTTATCTCTAAGGCGAGCCTTGCACCCTCCATAAAACTCTTCCGTAAACAATACTTTGCCGGGACCGATCGGGTCGGTAGAATCGCAAATGATTACATCAAATAGCTCTTCGGATGTCTTTACAAACTCAGAAGCATCTTGAATCACGATTTCGACACGAGGGTTATCAAACGCCCCTTTGGAAACAGAGGGGAAATACTCCTTGGACAACGCAATCACAGAAGGGTCGATTTCAACCAAAACAATGCGCCGGATCGATGGATGCTTCAATACCTCGCGCAAAATGCCTCCATCCCCCCCGCCAATGACCAATACGGAAGAAACGTCTCCATGGGTCAAGATGGGCACATGCGTCATCATCTCATGATAAATCGGCTCATCCGCTTCGGTAAGCTGAATCACGCCATCTAACGCCATGACCCTGCCAAACCGTCCATTTTCAAAAATGATCAAATCTTGAAGGTCTGTCTTCTCACGCAGCACTTCCTCCTCGATAGAAAAGGTCTGTCCCCAATGAGGATGGAGCGTTTCCGTAAACGTAGCGGGGTTTGTTGCCAATAACCCGGAAACAAGCGATGAAAAAGCCAAAAACATAGAAAACCTCCTTATTTGATCGAATAGACCTGAGATAATGCCTGAGCTTCAGTGTTTTAGGCAATGGATTTCGAACCAAACAAAAACACCTAAAGCACTAAAAACCAAGAACATACACAACAACCTGATTAACAGCAGGTTACAACTAATCCCATTGACAATTAAATGAATATTTAATATAATTAGGTGTAAGCGATAATAACAAACTAAACAAAGAGGAATTATGTCATCGGAAGTAACGTCAGGATCGGACCTATGGTCAGGTGCAGCTCTTCTTCATAACCCGGTCTTCATGGGCGGGATGGAGTCGCTTCAGGGTACATTACAATCTTCTGATCAATCCGCTGCAAATATCGGAAACCCAAATTACAATCCGGACAGTGCAGATGCGGATCCTACGCATCCTTCAAACGGGTAATGCCGCCTCTTAAAGCCTAACAAAAGAACCGGGTGCCCAATACGGGCAGCCGGTTCTTTTATTTTCTGGTTGTCTTCACATCAGGCCCGCGGTATATTGACTTTCAAAAAATTGCGATAGTCCATGGGCCATCCGATCCACCTAATTTTAGCCTTTCTCTTCATATATCCGTGGACATTGGCGGCGTCGCATGGAGTAGACCTCTTGCATACACAGGATCATGCCATGAAAAGATATCATGATTTAACCGCCGAAGAGAGCTGGATCATCAATGAAAAAGGGACCGAGCGGCCTTACAGCGGCGCCTATAATTTTTCATCTTTGCCGGGCATTTATGCCTGCAAACGATGCGACGCTCCCCTGTATCTCTCTTCTGACAAGTTTCCATCCCACTGCGGCTGGCCAAGCTTTGACGGCGCAATCGATGGCGCAGTCGACCAACTGCCGGATAAAGATGGAGAGCGCACTGAAATCCTCTGCCACCGCTGCCATGCCCATTTAGGACACGTATTTCGCGGTGAGTGGATGACTCCTAAAAATACCAGATATTGCGTCAATTCTCTTTCTCTTTCATTTATTCCCGCATTCACAAGCGATGGACTAGAAAGAGCGATTTTTGCAGGAGGATGCTTTTGGAAGATCCAATATGACTTCAAACAACTTCCAGGCGTAGTCAAAACCACCTCCGGGTTTATTGGAGGCACCGTTGCGAATCCCTCGTATGTGGAAGTTTGCTCGCAGATCACAGGACATGCCGAAGCCGTCGAGGTGCTTTTCGATCCTCGCCAGACTCCCTACGAAACGCTTGCAAAACGCTTTTTTGAAATCCATGATCCAACGCAAGTGATGCGCCAGGGACCCGACATCGGTCCTCAGTACCGATCAGCCATTTTTTATCTTACTGAAGAACAAAAAGAAACAGCCGTTCGCATCATCGAACAACTCAAAACGCAGCATCTCTCGATTGCCACGGAAATCTCCCCTGCAAGCCCGTTCTATCCCGCTGAAGACTATCACCAAGATTACTACTGTAAGACGCAGTGCAAGCAGTGATGCAGTTTCGTCTAAAAATCCCAAGATGTTTCGAAGAGGATTTGATGGGATTGGTATCCTTCTCCAAATTCCCCCTGATAAGAAATCGATCCATAAGGATAGCGCTGGTTTTTCGGTTGAAAAATGAACGACATTTCAGCAACCCCTAAATTTTGGGCTGACGTAAATGTTTCTACAGTAAATGATCCGGGCGAACCGACAAGAAAGGCGTTCACAGTCCCCACTTTAAATGGCTTTTTGTATACATAGCTTCCTTTTTCTTCCAAAATCAAACGCCATGTATTGAAAGAGATCATCTCATAGAACCTAAATCCCGCCTCTGTTCGTAAAAATGAAGAGTACTGCGCTCGCTGCTCTATATTAAAAGGACTATCTCCTGTTTCCTGATAGCTATCTTGCCAAGCATTCACCCAATCGGCCATAACAAATGGATCAATGACTAGTTCAGATTCCATGCTGGAATGCATGTACTTTGCTTTGTCATACCCACATTCTATATGAGGCGATAGCTGAAATCCATTTGGATCCGATGTAGATTCAAACTCAAATCCGGTCATCCGAATATGCCTTGTTTGATGCGTCTGAAAAATCCCTCCCCACACTGCAGCATCTATGTAAAATTGCTCATCAGACCAAGTTGCATAAGCAAATAGATACTCCTGATTGATCCTGGCATGCCCCGCGTCCTTGTGTTCATGAATATGGGTAAACGTATAAGCAGCTCCGCCGCCCATTTGCACGGTTTCATGGGAAAGCGCTTCGAAAGCGAGGATAAAACCTCCCATCGATGGGTTGAAGCCTATCGTCTGATCTTGCGCCTGCTGTGAAGCAAAGGCGCCAAGCGCCTCAAACCAAAGCGTGTAAGGGCGTTCTTGATCCACAGGCATATCAAAATGAGAAGAGGGAACCATCTCATCTTGTTCCGATGCATCATTTTGAACAAGGAACTGCTCTTCTAAATATACTTTCGAAAAAGCTGCCGAATATCCGGCATCGGCATTTGGTAAAAAAGCTCCCTTGCGAACATGGCGATGGTTGCGCAAATGCGCAGATAAGCTATGGTTCAAGACAAATAAGTTATGGTCCGCTGCAAAAACAGAAACAGCATTGCGCGTGGGAGCGGCAGATTCAAGGGCCTCTGTAAAGGTGCCATCAAATATGGACGGACAAAAATAAAATGCCTTTTCAGGAGCATATTGGTTGATGTAGTTGGCAAAAATGAGATTATTTCCTGTGAGACCATCCAAAGGAAGCGCACTCAGAGCGCGAATGGAAACGCTTACAATGGGAGGAGCTCCGCTTACATTCAGAGGGATTACCTGGCCTGAAGGAGTCACCAAGGCTGCATAACCATTGATCCCATCGGGAGTACCTCCAAGCAATCCCGTACCAAATGCATTGATCGAAACACTATTGATCGCAGCGCTAGGTCCTGAAGGCAATCCGGACAGGTTATGCACAACGCCCTTTGTGTCCACAAGGGCTGCATAAGCAGATCCCGCCATTGTGTCTTGTCCGCCGATGATTGCATTGACGGCGCTACCGCATACATCTTGAATACTAACGCTATTGATGACCCCCATGATCGGTAAAGAATCTCCGGATAACGGAACTAATCCGCCTGTTGAATTCACCAGAGCAGCGAATGCAGCATTTACGTTATCCGTCCCCCCTATCATCGACGTTCCGGAATCATTGATTGAAACACTGGAAATGACCCCGCCTACAAATGGGAATGTAACAGATGTAACAGTCGGCAATGGCTCCTCGGCTGCATCGAAAATCACTGCATAAGCGCCTCCTCCCGGGATATAAAAACCTCCGGCAATCGCAAGATTCTTATTATTGATAGCAACGCTATTAATGTTGCCTGATCCCATAATAGACGGAGTGCAGACAACTCCGTCTACATTGATCGAATTGGGAATAGCTCGGCCTATATACACTGCATCATCAGGATTTTGGCCGGAACGCCCTCCTACTATGATAAAACCAAAGTCATTAAGCGCTGCCGCGCTGAGATTTCCATTATGCCCCCCGCCGCCACTACAGGTGGGGATCGTTAGGAATTGGCCGATACCCATTGAATTTGCCAGCACTGCAACAGGATCTCCATTGCTCCCTGCAGCGATCGAGGCTCCTGAGCTATTAATCGATACAGCACTGCTCCCATAAGCGCCCATAATCGCATTCGTTGAAAATTCAGTAACGGCTCCGGAAGAACTGATTAATCCAGCCCAATTGCGGTTCGCTAGCACAACCCCTCCCGCCACAGAAAGCCCGGAACTATTGATAGCGACTCTATTAATCAAAACTCCGGGCACAAAAACCGGCGAAATCGCGCCGGAACTGTCTACTAAAGCGACATAGTTAGGAGTGCCCGCGCCACTAATAATACCGATCACATCTGCATAAGCGGCGCCGCAAACCGCAAAAATCCAAATCCAATACTTGCTCATACCTGCCAACATAACGCCCCATCGAAAAAAACAATCAAATCCCAGTCATAGTAGAACATTCTTTATAAAACAATGCTCGCAAAAAAACGATCTAATACGGCATAGAAAAAAAGAAAGAGAGAATCTATGCCAAGACACTTCAAACCTTATATCCCTGCAGAAAAAAATATCAAAGAATTTTCCGTTCGCGCAACGGTCATTGGACTCCTTTTTGGATTTTTCTTTGCAATCGCTAACGCTTATCTTGGCTTGAAAGTGGGCACAACGATTTCTGCATCCATTCCGGCAGCGATTTTATCGATGACTCTTCTAAAACTTTGCTTTAGGAATGGAACTATCTTAGAGAACAATAGCGTACAGACCATTGCAACAATTGGAGAGGGGCTTGCAGGAGGCGTTGTATTCACAATCCCCGCACTCATTTTATTAGGCGAGAGCCCTTCAATCGGAAGAATCTTTCTTCTCTCTTCTTTGGGAGGAATTTTGGGAATTCTTTTTATGATTCCCATGAGGAGATTTCTTATTGTCGAAGAGCATAAAACTCTCCCTTATCCCGAAGGGACTGCATGCGCCGAAATATTAAAAGCCGGAGAAAAAAATAGCAGCCAATCCGCTGTCTTGGCATTTGTAGGGCTGATCATTGCAGCAGTTTATAAAGTATGCTCGAATATCTTGTTCCTCTGGAAAGAAACCTTTACCTGGACTGTATCGTTTTTTCGAGAGACGCCTTTTTCCATCGATGCTACCCCGGCTCTTCTTGGAGTTGGTTATATTATTGGACAGAAGATCACCAGCACAATGTTTGCCGGAAGCATGTTGGCATGGTGGGCAATCATTCCGATTATCAAGGTCTTTGGAATTGGCGGCGCAGTCATCTACCCTTCAGAAATTCCGATCGATCAGATGTCGTCGGAGGCAATTTGGAACTCTTATGTACGCTATG
>DALYFE010000001.1:15139-26824 GCA_031972195.1 Chlamydiales bacterium
CAAACGAACGGATCAGGACATCTCGATTGTATGGCTTGTCCTCGGATCGATTGCGGTCATCTTGACGCTATGGCTGTTTCCGACGCTCCCAATGAACTTTTTCACAATTATTCTGCTCGTAATCCTCTCTTTTTTCTTTGTCGCAGTCACTTCTATTACGGTGGGAATCATTGGTTCTACGTCCAACCCGGTATCCGGCATGACAATGACCACGCTGCTGATCGTCTGCATTGCGTTTGTTTTGCTTGGATGGACTGAGAGGCTATACCTCATATCTGCAATCACAATGGGCTGCGTATCTTGCTGCGCTATCTGCATGGCAGGCACGACTGCCCAAGACCTGAAGACCGGATTTCTGTTGGGAGCGACCCCAAAATCCCAGCAGATCGCTGAAATCTTTGGCATTATTCTCCCATCTTTGGCTTTGGGGTATGTGATCTATATCCTAAACTCTGCCTATACAATCGGCTCGGATGCAATGCCGGCCCCTCAGGCCACCTTGCTTGCAATGATCGCAAAAGGAGTGATTTCGGGAGGACTTCCCTACGCGCTTGTCGGAGCGGGAGTGGTCATTGGTATTTTAATGGCTATTTTAGGCGTCTCGATCCTTCCATTTGCTCTGGGAGTTTATTTGCCTCTTTCCCTGACGGCTGCTATGATGTGCGGAGGTCTTGCGAGAATGTATGTCGATCGAACCCAAGAAAAGACTTCTCAGCAAGGAACCCTTTTTGCGGCAGGGCTTATTGGAGGCGATGCATGCCTTGGCATTCTAATCGCGGCGTTAACCGTACAAAAAGTGATCCCCGTCAGCGCTCCGGGAATCTTGCCGGATTGGGTAAGTTTTGCCATGTATCTATTGCTCGGCGTAGGTTTAGCTTATGCGGCCGGCAAAAAAAGCAGACGTTTTTTCTCTTAGAACTGCTCGTTGGCCTAACACTGATGGCCATCTTGTTCTCATTTCTGTTCACCTCGATGGCCCGAAGCGCCCAATTTGAAACCAAAATCAACTCCGCCAGGACAGCTCTTCTCGAGCGCGGACGCTTGCAACTTCGATTACAAGACGTATTTCTATCCTTAGAGCAAAAAAATGGGTCCATTTATACAAAAAAAATCCCCAAAGAACCAGGGAGCTGCCTGATTGTACGGTTCGATCATGGGATTGATCCCGACCCAATGTTCAGCGGATGCGTCTTAGGGAGAATTTTTCTCGATGCGGAAAAGAACTTATGCCTGGCGATTTGGCCGGCAAAATCCGATGAAGCAAAACGGCCCTGGCGCAAAGAAATCCTTCTTTCCAATGTCGATCGCTTCAATATGGAATTTTTATGTCGAAATCAAGCAGCTCCTCCTCCATCAGAGATCATCCGAAATGCAAAATCGGAAAAGCAGTATGTATGGGAAAGTAGCTGGCCAAAAGAAAAAAATGAGATTCCCCTCATGATCCGCTTGACTGCCTTTCAGAAAGAAACTCCTCTCTCTTTCGCGTTTTTCCCTCCTTCTTCAGAGGAGATCGCCACCTATTGGGAAAAGGGAATAGGCCTGTTATGAACGCAATTGGGTTTGTTTTTTTTGTGTTGTCGATCTTGTCGATTGGAGCATTCGTTTCGTTGGAAAAGCAAATCGGCTCCATTCGCCTTCGCGCCAGCAGCTTAGGCCACATCTATGCAAATCGAGACATCCTTAACCAGTGCGAAAGTAAACGCTATAAATCACTCAAGTCGAAAGCATCGCCTTCTAAAAAAGAAACGAGCAATAGAACAAAACAAACGCAAATAAAACCGCCGCCTCCCATTAACCCCGAGTGCGCAAGGCTCAATCTCCTCCCTCTGATGCAAAACGGATCCCAAGAAGAGATGCTCATTTACCACACTGCGGCCAAACTTTTGCAAGGATTTTACGGAGACACCCTCTTTGAGAAAAAACCCAAAGCGGGGTACCAATTTTTGGATGCTTTGTTAAAAGCAGGAAAAAAACTGCTTGCAGAGCAAGATGGGCTTGCGTTGGAAAAAATTGCATTCCAAAACAAAGATCTGCAACACCTCTATTATAAAATGCTTAAAGGGACGAAGGGCAATGCGTCCTATCCTTCGCTGATCGATTTTTTCAAAATGGATCCAAATGGAAATGCCTTATGCATTTGCCATGCCCACCCACGCATGCTGTCTGCTTTATTTTCTCCTAAAGCGGCCATTGCGCTCTATAATGCAATCCATGCCCCCAATGCTCCAACACTGAGTAAAGACGCAATCGAGCGCATTTGCCTCGATGCGCATCTATTGATCGATCCCAAAATTTTAGATCTGTTCGATTTACAGACAGTGCATCCGGAACTGAAAAAAGCTATGTTGATTGGAGAAGATCCGGAGACTCGAATTTCCTTAAAAAAGACGATTTTTCTACCGGCAGAGAGATTGTAAATACGCTTCCGCGGCCCAACTCCGATACGGCAAAGACTTTGCCTCGATGCTTTTCAACGATTGTTTTCACAATAGACAGTCCAAGTCCCGCTCCGCCTGATTTGCGCGAACGGGCTTTATCGACCGTATAAAATCGATCAAAAATATGGGGCAAGTCCCCTTCGGGAATGCCAATCCCCTGATCGCGGACCCGAATCTGCGCCTCGTCTCCTGCTACTGCAACAGAGAGATCAATATGGACCGGATCTGCAGAATATTTCACCGCGTTTTCCAATAAGTTCATGATCGCCAGATCTAAAAGAAGAGGATCGGCGGCTATCGGCACCTTGGGCAAATCGCTATGCAAAGCGATTTGTACTTGCGGCGATGAAGTCAATAACAGGTTTTTACACTGCTCGGCTAATCCGACCAGATCGATTGTTTGCAATTGATCGATATAAAAATTTTCCATATCGGCAAGCATCAACAGACTTTTCATGAGCTTCTCCAATCTTCCGGATGTGCGAACGATCTTCGATGCCATCTCTGCCAGCAATTGAGGAGAAAGGTTTGGATGATCTTGAATGGTCTCTGCAAAACCATGGATGATCGTAATAGGGGTCCTTAACTCATGGGATGCGTTGGCTATAAAGTCTTTCCCCATATCTAAAATTTTATAATCGGACGTTTTGTTTTGGATGACCAAGATCACACCATGATGCCCAATGCGCGGCACAGCAGATAATTCGAGATAAAGACGCCCATTTTCCCGCCTCTCCCAACACTCTGAAGCAGGCTCGGAGGTTTGGAGCACTTGCTGGATCACTTCATGGCACTTAACGACCAACTCTGATTTAAAATAGTCTAAACGGGAAATAGGTAAATCAATTCCAAGCATTTTAGAAGCTGCGCGATTGGCGAAAATCGTGTTGCCATGAATATCTACGGCAATCACTCCTTCGCTTAGCGAATGGAGAATTTCTTCGCTCTCCTTTCTTTGTTGCTTAAGCCGCTCGATTTGCTTTTCAATTTTTTCGATCAATGAATTAAGAAGGAGAGCCAGTTTTCCAAATTCTCCTTCGAAGGCCAACGGCTCCAAGCAGATTTTCGGCAGGACCTCCCGGTCTTGATGAGGCGCTATGGCATCGATGATCTTCTGCAAGGGACGACTCAACCGATAAACAACCAAACAAGTCAGCAGACTGTATAGAAAAATCAGGCCGCCCCCAACCGTCACAATGCGAAAGCGGAGCGTCTTTTCCTCTACAAACTCGGAAATAAAAAAAACGAATGCGGTAAAGAGAACAAACAAGGATGCATGACTGATAAGGACTTTGTTTCTATAGCCCAGCATAGAAATTCTCTGCCCCGCTGTCTGTTACAGCAATTGTATTTTCATAACGAACGCCGCCCAAACCCGGAAGATATAGCCCGGGTTCGATCGTAAATACCATTCCGGGACAAAGCAGTAAATCTCGATCGTCTCCCGTATCTCGAACCGACGGATATTCATGAGTTTCCAGTCCAATGCCATGCCCCAGTCCATGGGTGAACAACGACTCCACCCCTTCTTTGGCCAATACTGAGCGGGCAGCTAGGTCAAGATCGCCAAGCCTGCATCCGGGGCGCACCGCCTCAAACGCTGCACGATAGGAGAGCTGGACCAGTTCATAAAATCGCACCAGCTTCGCATCCGGCTCTCCAAAAAAGGCAACACGGGTCATATCGCCTCGGTAATGGTCTACTACAGCTCCTAAATCCAACAGAACGATTTGATTTTTTTTTAGTTTAGAGGGCCCTGCTCGATGATGGGGATACGCGCTGTTTTCTCCAAATGCGATAATCGGATCGAATGATAAATGGGAGGCGCCTCTCTTTTTGCAGTATACTTCAAAGGAAAAGGCAAGCTCTTGTTCTGAAATCCCCTCTTGCAATTGACTCAAAATATGCTCATATCCCTGCCATGTTACGTCAGCTGCCCTTTTAAGCTTGGCGATCTCCGATGGCTCCTTGGATACGCGAAGCGACTTCAAAGGCTTGGGGTACGGCACCCATCTCTTATTAGGCACACTCTTTTGCAACAGCTCAAACCGGTCAACAGTCAAAAAAGCGCTGTCGACGCCCACAGTTTTGACCTCTGCAAGCGCTTTCCCTAAAGCTTCCTTATCTGATAATACAACTTCATATCCTTGAGCTATCGTCTTTTTTGCAATTTCATAGTACCTTCCATCGACAAGCAAAAGCGCTCTATTTTCTAGAAAAACAACTTGCGCTAAAGACGCAGACAGGCCTGTAAGATAGAATACGTCAACCGGATTTTCGATTAGCAGCGCATCCAATCCCCGCTGCCGCATCAACTCGAGTATCTTCTTTTTTCTCATAGCCCCGCCATTCAGGTTAGGATCGATTTCAGCCGCCCGGCATCGATTTTTTCCCAGATTTTCTTACCCTCCACATCATACTGGGGGCTCTGGCATTTTTGCAGCCTTTTCCAAAGAAAAAGCCCCTCTTCAAGAGTAAAATGCTTTTTTGACGCTCTTGCATATCGATTTGCAGCCAGATCAATTCTTTTGCCTAAGCGCCAGCTTTGTAAAAAATCGGCGAAGTCCGACGGATCGAGCAATGATGGCAATGCATCAATAGCAACCATCCGCTTGCCGATCAAGCGGCATTCAATGCCCATCGCTTGCAATTCCTCAATCATTGCCTCGTCTTCAATGATCACTTCCAGAGGCCAAATCAACGTCTGTATTTCTCCTGTTTTTTTCTGCAGATCCTCGGATAATATATTAGCGCGGGCAGCTGCCAGATCGATCAAAAGCAATTCTTCGCTTTGGAGCAAAAATAAATGATCGACAATTGCAAGCGGCTTTTCAATGAGAGGAAAATCAAAAGACAGAGGCTCTGCGGCATGAGGCACACAGGAAGGCTCCTCCGCCAAAGAAAATGAGGAGGAAGGCGGCGTAAAAAAAAGAGGCTCTTGAAACGATGGAGTTAGACAAAAAGCGGAGGCCACGGCCAGCTCTACTTCTCGAAATATTTTCCCTTCATTGGAAAACCGCACTTCTCTTTTTTGGGGATGGACATTGACATCGACCTCATCTGAAGGAATGGACAAAAACAAAACAAAGGAGGGATAAGCATGTTCTGCAATCCGCGTTCCATATCCCATCTTTACCGCTCGAGAAATCAAAGGAGAGAAGATCGGACGCGAATTGACAAATAAATACTGGCCTCTGCGATGCAGCTTTGCCTCCTCTGCCGATCCCAAAGAACCCGATATCCCCGCAGCATTGACTTGATGGGGCATGGATCCAATGAATTGTTCAATCCGTTTTTTCCTCTCTTCCGGCTCTACGTCGATCAGTGTTTTTTTATCGGATTGTAAAAAAAATGCAATCTCCGGATGGGCCAAAGCAATCGTCTCAACAGTACGCACAACCTGCGCCGTGTTGGCAGACGCCGATTTCATAAATTTTTTTCGCGCAGGGACATTGAAGAAAAGAGAGCGGACGGAAATCGTTGTTCCCCGATTGCGCGCGCATGGCTCCACACCCAAAATACGGCCTCCTTCGCTTTTCACCAAGGTCCCTTGATGGCCATTTGAGGTATTCAATTCCAGACACGAAACCGCGGCAATTGCCGCAAGGGCCTCTCCACGAAATCCCATGGTCGATAAATGCTGTAAATCCTGCTCGGTCCGAATTTTCGAAGTGGCATGCCTCTCTAAAGAAAGAAGAGCGTCTTCGCGGTCCATTCCGCAACCGTCGTCTTCAATCCGAATCAGCCTTTCGCCCCCTCCTTCAATCCAAACGGCAATTCTGGACGCTTTGGCATCAAGACTGTTTTCAATCATTTCCTTAACAATCGATGCGGGACTTTCAACAACTTCTCCGGCGGCAATTTGATTGATCACCTCTTCGGGAAGCCTGGCAATTCTTTGCATTTTGGGGAATCGATTTTCAAGCATATTCAGAATTTATAGCAGTATCGTATACTTTCAGTCGATGAGATGGCTGATTTTTCTATCCCCTCTGTTTCTCTTTGCGGCTTATGTCGGCAATCCGGGCAATCCTGCGATCATGAGCACCGGTTTTTTTTCAGCGCGCTACCTGCTGAAAGGGACCAGCGGATACATTTATGACTACACTTCGAACAAACGCTACCGGGCCTCTCAAAAAAATCCTGAATTCGACCCCAATAAAACATTCAAAGAATTCGGGATTCATTCCCAGCAGGGAAGCTTCTCTTTAATTTTATTGGAACGAGTGGAATTTTTTGGCGCTGTCGGGGGCTCCAAAGAGCAGGCCAAAGGGAAGGCCGATCCCGCCACATCTTTTGACTTTGAAAGCAACTATCAATTCTCTTGGAGCGCCGGTTCTAAAGTTGTCCTCCTTCAATGGGGATCTACTTGCTTGGGATGCGATTTTACCTATTTTGCAATTCCGGAATCGAGCAAATCATTTTTCAAATACTTCGATCAATTCAACATCCCCATTGATTTTGGCAAACAGCCCATTTCTCTGAAAGAATGGCAAATCAGCGCAGGACTGTCCTCTCGGTTTGCATTTTTAACACCCTACGTTGGATGCACCTACCTCCAATCGCGCCTACACGTCGCGGCAAGCGAAGAGACCGGGCCGATTGATTATCGCAATGAAGTGCGGTGGGGTTACTTTTACGGACTGACTTTTTCAATGAGCGGCCGCTTCCACTTAAATTTCGAACGCCGGGTCCGCGATGAATTCGGATATACGTTTTCTACAATCGCCGTGTTCTAGGAGGGTGTTGTAAAATTCATTTCTTCTCGAGAAACTAGACTTTTTCGGAACCTTTAAAATCGCCACCCTCATCTATATGCTCGTCCCGATATTAGATTCCGACGGACGATTTTAAATCTCCTCGAAAACCTCTGGTTTCTCTAGGGAAAGCAATTTTACAATACCCTCTAGTACCCCGACTTAAAAACTCGACGAACCCTCACTTTGCAGACACCCGCTCAATGCCTTCAATAAACTGTTCAATTTTTTTCGCCAGATCAGGACGGTCTTTTTTGAAAATAAAGCCAATGGCAGTCATGTGATCGAATCCAATAGAGCAGCTTGTTAACGCATGAGGATCTTTTTGCAGCTCGCTCAGTTGTTTTCTGAGATTAAATTCCGGCAATTTCTTTATAGAAAACAAAAACCAAAGCTCATATTTTTCTTCAAAGTTTCTTACCACCTTCATGGAAGATTCATTAAATTCGATGTTGTTTAACAACATCTCGAAATGGGGCTTCAAAACACTTGGATCGTGGATTGTTTGCGCAATGACCGGCCGGAGGGAATAAAAATAATTTTCCAACAGAAATTCATGCTCCCGGGTCAGAGGACTGAGCAATTTACGCAGTTCGCTAAGCAGCTCCTCTTGCTTAATGATCATCCCTCCATTGAAATCGCGGAACTCTCCCAAAGCCCTTGCTATCTCTGAGGCTACTCTATGCCGGGCGCGAAGCAGGTCGACTGAAAAATCGGGGCGGAAAAACAGGGATTTTTCTATGGAAACACGAAGAATTGCAGACTCCTTCGGATACCTTCTTTTTAATTGGCCAAGAATACGGGTATCATCGATTTCCACAGAGAGAGCGCCTGCGCTAAATATTTGATGGACGCAAAGAGAATTGGATTTTTTCAGTCTTACGACAAGAACAGTGAAAATTAACTGATCGTTCGTCTGCTTTTCGTAATGAATACTGACTTGAGGCAAGTCCCGGACATATTTGATTTCTTTACTTAACAGAACCAAATTACGAAATAGCTCTTCTTCATTGCGCGGCATAAAAACAGGGTGGATGACTTTCTTGATATGCCTGATAATTTCGCAGGGCAGATTGCTCTTCAGCCCCCGAATTTCTTCCATAGAAAAGGCCTGTTCGTCTCTTTTTACAAATTCTGCATACATGAATAAAATATTGCCCTCTCTTCGATCGGAAAGAAAAGATTTATCGATACAGATCAAATCAAAACCGCAGGCCCTCGTCGCATCCACGATATTTTTTTGATCGAACCGCTCACTGTCGGACAAGAAATTCATAACGATCAAAATCGACACGACAGGAGCGCCTCCCGATTGCCTAACCGGAGTGATTTTGAGGCTCAAATGCCTCTGCTGCGGAGCATTTTTAACCTTCGATTCCACAAATTTTTTAAACAAATAATAATGAGCGATCAATCGGCTGATGCTTTTCGATTCTCGATTCGATTCAAACTGATCGTGAATCAGCGCAGTAATACGCGTCATCTCATAAAAAATATTTCGATCGAATATCTTGGGGCGCATTTGGAGCAAATGGCCTAGATTGCTCTGGATAGCCTGCACTTTTTCCTCTGATGCGCGCTGCGAAACCAACATCTGGATTTGTTCATAGAGCGAATCGTCAAACCGGTTCAGCAAAGAACTCAGACCATTTTGAATTAAAAGAGATTTGTAAGATTTGGAATAACTTTTTATCGAAATGATGTAATTCGCCTGAAAAGATGCTTTAATATTCAATTTCATTTCGTTCAGAATCGGATAAATATTCTTCAAAATCTCTTTTTTTTCATCGCGACTTTGGATTCCGATTAAATGCTGCACAAAAAGAAACTTCATCTCAGGACATCTTGTGAAAGAAAAACTCAACCCAAATTCCCCGACAATCGGAATTTGCCGACCGGGAATGAGCCATCGGCCCAGAGTATCTTTAATATACCGCTCAACTCCATGGGCGAATTGAGCCGGGCATAAAAAAAGAACAGGGAATGCTTGAGGCACAAACGGGGCGGCAAGTTCGTTCGGTAAGTCAGATGGATGGCTCCCTAGACCCTGTTCTAAAGAACAGAGATAAGCCTGAGCCGTCCGTTCAAAAGATGCAATTGAAAAGGCAGGGAGCGCAGCGTGCAGTCTTTGAAACAACGACCAAGCATTGGCATCTTTCGGAAGGGCGCTCAGCTCCTCTATAAAAAACGATGGCAGAAGAAGCGGCAAATGCATTTGAACGCTCTTCAAAAAAACATCTTCCATTCCGGAGTGCATCCGATAGGATGGCTGAATCCCAATGATTTGATCTTCCTTTGAAAATGTGGACAACTTTCCTTCTTCACCGAGCATAAAATGAGTATTTCCTTCGAAATGTACCGAACTTGTTTCACAAGCAGACATGGTAGCCATATGGTTAAAATTATGAGTACATTCTTAACAATATTTTACCGCAAAGTTTGAGTACACAGGTATCGTCGATTTGTGATTTCTTTGCAAGATTTTAACTGGGCTTAGCCGATTTCAAGAAGAAAAAAGATGTTCCTACAAAATTATCCAAAGCCAAGGTAATCTCATATTCATGGAAGAGCACCCACAAGCCCGTTTTATCGTAGACACATTGGCGCGCGCAGGCTTCTTAGCATATTACGCAGGAGGATGGGTAAGAGATTTTCTCCTCAACCACCCTTCGGACGATATCGATATTGCGACGAATGCATCCCCGGAGCAAATCCAAAAGCTCTTTCCTCATACGGTTCCCATTGGGATTGCTTTTGGAATTATCCTTGTGATCATCGACGGACGCCAGTACGAAGTGGCGACCTTCCGCCAAGACCTCGATTACCAAGACGGACGAAGGCCCTCCCAGGTGGCATTTTCAACGCCGGAAGAGGATGCCAAACGGCGCGATTTTACAATCAACGGCATGTTCTACGATCCCATCAAAGAACAAATTCTCGATTTTGTCGAAGGCAGAGCCGATCTGGAAAAAAAAATCATTCGCGCGATAGGAAATCCCCATGAGCGGATCAAAGAAGACCGCCTTCGAATGATCCGGGCAGTTCGGCTCGGCTGCCGCTTTGGATTTGCCATCGAACAACAAACCATCGATGCAATCAAGGCGCATGCGAAGGAATTATTTCCCGCAGTTGCCATTGAACGGATCTGCCAGGAATTCGCGAAAGGCCACGCGTTCGGGAAACTGCGGCCCATGCTGATCCAACTCCATGAATTGCACCTGCTGTCTTCCATATTTCCTTCTTTGTCCGGTCTTTCTGTCAAAGAAATCGAGCAGAGACTAGAGCCCTTAAAAATATATCCTCATAAAGCGCCTCTCATCGCATTTCTATTGCCTCTCTTCAGCAATACTTCATTGCAAGAACAACTCGATCTTTGCAAAAAACTCAAGCTGCCTAATTTGGACAGACAGTTCACTGCATTTCTTTTTCACGCAAAAGAACTCGTCGATACTGAAAAAAAACGAACCATCGAGCTTGTGGAGTGGGCCTATTTTTATGCCAATGCATTTTCTTCACTCGCCCTCCAAATCATCGGCGCCCATCTGGATGCGCGCCACCACAGCGCATTTTTCAAAGAGCATGAAGAGCGCATAGAGATGCTCTCGAAATCCATCGATCGGATCCGGCGCCACGATCCGCTAATCAAGTCGGCGAATTTAATGCAGGAAGGGATTTTACCGGGGAAACTCATGGGCCAGCTGCTAGAAATTGCCGACCAAATTGCAATTAATGAACAGATTGAAGAGCCTTCTGCAGTCATTGCAAGATTGAAACAATTGGATATTTGGCCGAATCCCCATTCTGGAAAATAGTAAACGCCGTTTTGAAGAGACTCTTCAAAACGGCGTTTGTGACGCAAGAGGTCTAATCGATAGACTTCTTACTCTGGCATCCCGCAGGACTGACCACAAGACTCAGCTTTCTTCGCTTTTGTTTTGCGTCTGCGTGTTGTTTTTTTACGCGCTACTTTTTTAGCGCCTTTTCTTTTTACTGCTCTTTTTTTTGTAGTTCTTTTTTTTGCAACTTTTCTTTTCACTGCTCTTTTTTTAGCAGCCTTTTTTTTCTTGCGTACAGCCATAAATCCTCCTTGCTTACACAATGTTTCTAATAAATTCACGACTACTAGAGTGAAATTTATTTGTCAACAAACGGATGCAAAAAATTTATTAACTTACCTTGCGTAAAAAGATCGATGTAGTGGCTCAGAAGCTGTACTAAAACCATGTTTCGTCGCTTTTTGTGATTATTTTGGCCTATTTTCGATCCAATTGTTGAGGGCAATATACTTCATGTCGATATAGCTCCCAAAAATTGGAATCGAAAATCGGTTCAAAAGAACACGAAAATCGACTGATACCTGGTTTTAGTACAGCTTCTCAGAGCGAGAAGTCAAGATGCAAAGAAAGATTTGAATCCCAACTTGAATCAAAGTTGGGCGGGAAGATTTCTGCAGCAGATTGTCTTCGCAGCCAGCCAATGCGTTGAGCTTT
>DALYFE010000001.1:26834-32649 GCA_031972195.1 Chlamydiales bacterium
ATTGCAATCAAGGTAATGTCATCATGCTGGATGACTCCCTGACTGAACTGTTCGATCTCCGCGAGCAAACCATCGGCAATCGCTAAAGAAGAGAGCATGGACGATTTTAAAAGAAAACTCTTCAACCGATCCGCTCCGTACAATTGCTGTTCTGCGCTATGAGCTTCAATAATTCCATCGGTGTATAAAAAGAGCAGCGATCCTAACGGCAGAGTAGTTTTTTTGACTTCAACAGCATCGTATGCTTGAGCGCCGAGAGCAATCCCTCCTGTACTCAATTCCTGAATCTTCTCTTGATGCACCAAAAAAGCAGGAGGATGCCCCTGGCTGCAATACTCTAATGTTTTTTCATGCACATCGTAAATTCCAATCCACAAAGTCACAAACATGCCGGATTGATGCGCATCGCGCAAAAATAATGCGTTCGCTCGAAGGACAATGTCCGATAGGGACATTCCTGTAGATGCCAGAGTTCTCAATATGCTTCGCAATCCTAAAGAGTATAGACAAGCAGAAATGCCTTTGCCTGCCGTGTCAGCAACGGCAATCAAAAATTTTCCTTTCTCTAAAGAAAATAAATCATAAAAGTCTCCGCCCACTTCGCGCGCAGGCAAAAATCCTTGAGCAATATCCACTCCCGAAAAATCAGGCAAATGCTTTGGAAGAAGGCTCATTTGGATTTCTCGGCCGATCTGGAGCTCTTTTGCCAAACGTTCGCGAGAAATTCGCTCGCGCGCCGCCTCTTGGCTCTGCATCAATAGCTGATCGAGAGTCTCATTGAACTGTTTGCCCAATGCATTGATCTCAAATCCCATCCAATCAGGCGTATAACGAACATGGACAGCGCCCTGGGAGATCCTCTCCATCACTTTGCACAATTGATTGAGCGGCTTGGCAATCCTGCGCGTAATAAACCAAACAAACACGCCCCCAATGAATGCAATAAAAAACAAAAGAGAGAGAAAGTGGTGCACATAATCGGTCTTATCCAATTTTTCTACAGCATCGGACGGCGCCGAAAGATATAGAGAAAAATCGGCTCCTTGAATCTTTCTTGTCTCAGATAGATGGCTCTCCTGCCTCTCTCCGGACAACGTGCGTCCTCGAGGATCGATCAAAGATAGGGAAATTGCGAAAGCATCCCCCTTGAACCGCGTAAGCATTTTCATAAGAGTATTTACGGAAGATACAAACGCCAAAGAGGCTGAAGGGTTCGCGTATAGTTTTTTTCCTACATATAAAATATTTTTATCCACAACCGCAAAGTGATCCGGAACATTTGGAGGAGTCACGATCTGCTGGACTTCAAACCTTCTCAAATCCTCATCGGACGCCCCATCCATTGCATCGAGGACTCCCCACTGAAGCATCAGCTGCTCCTCTACAAGCGCCTTTTGAGCGTCGATTGTCAGGCGAAGGGCCGACTGAACATCCTTTAAATTATGCAAATCATCAGCGCGGTAAAGAAATAAACTATGGAAAAGAAGGGGCAGCACCAATAGGCAAAGGCTAACAATCAGGGCTCTCCAGGCGAGAGACCCTCCTGCGCTCTTTATCCTTATTTTGCGGTTCGGCATACTAAGGCCATGCTAACAAAAACAATCTCTAGCTTACAACATCCGTCTATCTTGCGCTGGGTAGACTTGGTTAAAAAACGAGAATCCAGAGAAGAAAACGGCTCCGTTATCGTCTGTGGAGAAAAACTTGTACGGGAACTGTCTTCAAGACTGCCACTAAAATGTTTCATTACCACAGAAGAGAGCAATGCTTCCGGCAGAGGAAAAAGTATTGGTCACGGAAGGGATGCTAAAAAAAATCACAGGCCTTCAAAATCCTGACGGATATGCCGCAGAAATTCTTTTACCTCCTCCCCAAGATCTCTCTTCCTGCCGCAAGCTTCTCATTCTCGATCGGATTTCCGACCCGGGAAATTTAGGAACGCTGCTCCGATCGGCCTATGCACTGGGCTGGGAAGGGGTTGTTGCAACGCCGGGAAGCGTCGATTTTTTCAACGACAAGGCGCTCAGGGCTGCAAAAGGGGCCACATTCTACCTTTCCTACGCATGGGCCTCTCCCGAGGAAATTGCCTCTTGGGGACATACGCTCTTTGTCGCCGATATCGAGGGAGATCCCATTACGAAATATCGATTTCAAACGCCGCTTGCCCTGATTTTGGGAAATGAGGCAAAAGGCCCCTCTTCCTGGGAAAAAGGAAAAAAAATCCATATTCCGATGCGCGAGGGCGCTGAATCGCTCAATGTTGCGGCAGCAGGAGCCATTCTTCTTTATGCAATAGGACAGCAATGAAAGACTACGATCATGAAGAAGAGTTCCACGCGCGGGATCGAAAGCAATTTCGCAAAGAGAGGAAATTTGCTCAAAAAATGGATCGATCCAAATTCAAGAAAACGGATCTTCCCGATAAAGAAAACGCCGAAGAACTATCGCATCTGCCTAGAGGACGGGTGATCGCCATCTCAGGCGAGGGCGCTTGGGTTCACTTTGAAGAAAAAACATTCCTTTGTTCTCTAAAAGGACTCATGAAAAAAGAGACTGCCCAAGTGAAGAACATCTTGGCCGTCGGCGATTGGGTTCGTTTTACAGAAGATTTTGCCATCGAGCAAATCGAGCCGCGGACATCGACGCTTGCCAGGACAGACATTAGCGGGAGAAAAGAACAGCTCATCGCAGTCAATGTCGATCAAGTGATCATCGCCATATCCGTCGTCAGTCCTCCTTTAAAACCGGCCCTTGTGGACAGATATTTGATCGCTGCTGAAAAAGGAAACATCCGCCCTATCATTGCGATCAATAAAATCGATCTTCTCGACACAGCCTCCGAGGAGGAAAAAAACCGCTACCGCGATTTTCTAACAGCCTACGAGCGGCTAGGCTTGCCAATCGTATCTTTAAGCACCTATACAAAAGTCGGACTCGACTCGCTCCGCTCTCTCTTGCAAAACAAAACATCTGTTTTTTCAGGACAATCCGGCGTGGGGAAATCGTCTCTGTTAAACGCATGCTTCGATATGCAGCAGAAAGTAGGCAAGCTTGCGAGCAAAACTTCAAAAGGCGCGCATACGACCAGCAAAGCGGAACTGCTCGCTCTTCCTCACGGAGGATACTGCGTCGACACTCCCGGCATTCGGAGCTTTGGAATTTGGGGGCTGACAAAAGCAGATGTGGCGGCGCATTTTCATGATTTGGCCGCTTATAAAAAAGGCTGCAGATATCCGGACTGCGCCCATATCGATGAGCCCAATTGCGCAGTAATAAGGGCGCTGAAAAAAGGAAAAGTAGCTCCCCTTCGTTATGAATCCTATATCAACTTGCTTGCAGAAATCGAAAGCGGAGCGCATACAAAAACCTGGAGTTAATAGAACCTCTTGCGTAATTTAAGGGGATTATTTTTTTTAACTCTCTAAGAGGTCTAATTATGTTTTCAATCGAATCCTGCCATGCCCTGGAAATCCTCGATTCCCGGGGAAATCCAACTCTTGAGACCACCGTCCGGGTCCAAGGAGGAATTTATGGCAAAGCATCCATTCCATCCGGCGCTTCTACCGGAGAGCATGAAGCCGTTGAACTGCGCGATAAAGATCCCAAACGCTATGGAGGCAAAGGAGTCTTGCACGCCGTTGCCAATGTCAATGGGCCCATCCAGCAACTGATCAAAGGGAAATCGGTCTTCGATCAGGAAGCCCTCGATAAAGCAATGATCCACCTTGATGGAACCGCAAACAAAAGCCGTCTTGGGGCCAATGCCATTTTAAGCGTCTCCCTTGCAATTGCAAAATGTGCGGCCGCCGCAAGCAAACAGCCTCTATATCGTTATCTGGGAGGCGCCGATGCCTGTCTGCTTCCTTGTCCCATGATGAATATCCTCAATGGCGGCGTCCATGCTGATAATTCCCTTGATTTTCAGGAATTCATGATCCGTCCGATTGGCGCCGATACCTTCAAAGAAGGTCTTCGCCGCAGCGTTGAAGTATTCCACACTCTCAAAGCGATCCTCAAAAAAAAGGGCCTTTCGACCAATGTGGGAGACGAAGGAGGCTTTGCGCCAATGCTTTCGTCAAATGAAGAAGCCATTGAGCTCATTCTTGCAGCGATTCGAGAAGCGGGCTTTTTGCCTGGCAAAGATTTTACGCTGGCTTTGGATTTAGCCTCTTCGGAGTTTTATGAAAACGGCCGCTACATTGAAAACAAAAAAAAGCTTCAGGGAAAACCTTATAAACAACACACCGCGGCAGAACAGGTAGACTTACTAGCTGCCCTTGCAGAGAAGTATCCCATTGATTCCATAGAAGATGGCCTTGATCAAAACGATTGGGAAGGATGGGTTCTTCTGACGCAAAAATTAGGAAAAAAACTGCAACTGGTCGGAGATGATATTTTTGTTACCAATGCCCGGTTCCTAAAAAAGGCGATCGAGAAGGGCGCTGCCAATGCGATTTTGATTAAACCCAATCAAATTGGAACTCTGACAGAAACTGTAGAAACCATTCGTCTTGCCCAAAATAATGGGTATCGAACGATCATTTCACACCGTTCCGGAGATACCGAAGACTCGGTCATCGCCGATCTGTCTGTAGCTTATGGCATGGGTCAAATAAAAACCGGCTCGCTCTGCAGATCCGAGCGGATCGCCAAGTACAATCGGTTACTGGCAATCGAAGAAGAACTCGGCAACGCCGCCGAGTTCGCAAAACCTCTCCACTAGACCTCTTGCGTAACTAGGGCGTGTCGTCAATTAACCTATGGAGAGCTCTCTGCGGTTTTTCCAGCAGGACTTTACGCTCGATCTCATAAACTTGCCCGAAGTTGATCTCGATCTCCGCGCTGTGCCCTGCCGAAAAATCCATCAAAGATCCCTCAGAAGATTAATTGACGACACGCCCTAAAGGTTCGTCGAGTTTTTGGATTATTTTGGCCGATTTTCGACAGAACTTTAGGTACGCAAGAGGTCTATTGAAATAAACTCACCTTCCTCGTAAAGGAGAAAAGAGGGAGGGAACCTATGAGGCTAGTTGTTGCTCTATTTGGGGAATCAGAGAAAGGACAATTCAAAAGACCCTACATTCTCAAAGAACTCCCGCAACTCATGGATCTTCTAGGCAATCCTCCGCCCGCAAGCGAGGGGCTGTTCTTTGCCATCCAGGCGCTTCTCTACAAACGGGAGCTGATTTACTTCCGCGTTCAGGAAGAAGGATTTAGCAGGCTCGATTATTTCCATGGCTTTGAAACACTGAAGCATATGAAACAATTGCATGCCCTTTGCCTTCCGGGAGTCGGCGATGCCGATATTTTATCAGCATCGCAAGAAATTTGCGCAATCCATAGCAGTCCCTTAATCTCTTCGCAAAAAGACCTCTACGATTACTTGACTTCCGGGTGAACATGCCCTAGGTACTGGGGCAATTCAAGACCCGCCATACCGGCTACTTCATGGAGCGCCGGCAAGGATTTCATAAATTGGCTAATAAAATTGGATGTGGACGATCCACCCTGTTTTGAATCGGCGCCGGCGCCGCTGTCCCAAACAGTAATTTTATCAATCTTGATATTTTTGATTGCTTCCGTCTGAAGCTTTACGATTTCTTCGAGTTTCTCAATTAATAGCATCGTGGATGCGCTTTTCGCATCATCCCCGCAGGCAGCAACTAGTTGCTTATACCCTTTCGCCTTTGCATCCAATAACTTCTGAATACCTTCTGCTTCGGCTTGCTTGATCGCCAAGATCGCTTCGGCCTCTCCCTTTGCAATCAAGACGTTTCTTTGCGCTTCCGCCTCGGCGTCAATTTGGATTTTGCGC
>DALYFE010000001.1:32659-33494 GCA_031972195.1 Chlamydiales bacterium
TTTGATTTCTTGCGGGACGATTTCTTCAGCCTCGAGTAGCTGCGTTTGAGCCAGAGCCCTAGCGCGCTGAATTTCCGCTTCAGCTTGTTGCTTTGCGACTTGACTTCTTTGCGCAGCTTCCGCTTCTTTTTGCGCGAGAGTAGCGTTGGCATGTGCGATTTGCGCTTTTGACTCATTCTCTCCTTGTACCGCCTCGGCATGAAAACTTGCAACAGAAACTCGGCGGTCCCTTTGAGCCAGCGCCTGACCGATCTCTCCTTGCTTTTCTTGCTCAGCCACATCCACCTTTGCCTGGTTGACTGCTGTAGCCGATGCCTTTTTCCCAATGCTGCCGATATAATCGGACTCGTCGGTGATGTCCGTGATATTGACGTTGAGCAATGTCAAACCAATTTTATGAAGCTCAGGCTCAATATTTTTCTTAATTGCATCGAGGAACCGCTCCCGGTCCTGATTGATCTCTTCAATCCGGAGCGATGCGACAGTCAGCCGGAGCTGTCCAATAATGATTTCGGTTGCCATCGACTCGATTTCTCTATGGTCGAGGTCCAACAATCGAACGGCTGCGTTATTCATCACCTCGGGAGTCAATCCTACCGCAACAGTAAATGTACTGGGCACATTGATCCGAATATTTTGATGCGACAAGGCCCCTTTCAGCGGGATATGAATTGTACGGGGGATCAAATCAAGAAACGCATACCCTTGAATCAAAGGCCACACAAATGTGCCTCCGCCATGATAGCACTGTACGGTCTTGCTGTTGCTCACGCGCCCATAAATCACTAAAATCCGGTTCGAAGGGCATCTTCGGTATAGCTTTGCAAGAAAAAAT
>DALYFE010000001.1:33504-40850 GCA_031972195.1 Chlamydiales bacterium
TCCTTTCGCGCTTAAGAGAGGGTTGAAAAAACAAAAACCGCCACTGTTTTACTATCAATTTTTTTTGCAACGATCACAGGGAGAAACGAATCGATTTCTTCTCCGTTCAAAGAGATCGCATCGACTTCATGAAGATGCCCATCCATTGAGACGGAAACTTTCCCAATTCCATGTTTAGCGATCCGGTGATAGACCACTGCCTCCTTCCCGACTGCCTGATCGAGATCGAAGATGGTTCCCGAACTATGCAAGGATCTGGCGCCTTTAAATAGAAAAGCCGTTGCGATCACAGTCAAAAATCCGGCAGATAAAGCGAGGACTACCGAAAGAGGCAATGAGAGGGAAAATTCTTGTTTGCAGGCCAATGCAGTCCAGCCGAACATCATTAAAAACCCAGTGACTGCTTGCTTGGAAAGCCACTTGATCTTTGCGGCCTCTAACGATACGGATTCTCCGGGCTCTTCGGCGTCTGCAACGCCAAATAAACTCAAGAGAAACTGAAGAGCGAACATGCCTGAGCCTGCAATCGCACAAAACCAAAAAATGTCATCTTGCACAAGATGCTGCCATTTCATGTTCCCCTCCTCTCTTCAAGAGGAAAACAGTCTCCCCCACAGGGGGGTTTTTGTCAAGAATTTGTAAATAGACCTCTAATTTGAAGAACTCTCTCCTAAAAGAGGAGAGATTCTCCGCTCCGGTGATGGACGGCAAATTGGATCTCTTTCGAAAGAGATCTACTCTTCATCAAAAAAATCAAACACATTGCCGCTGCCGTCTTGAACAACGATTTCTTCGCTTTCTGGATCGAGTTGAGATGGATCCGTATCAGTCAAAAACTCCTTAAAATATCCATCATTTAAAAGGAAACTCTCTCTAACCGGCCCCCCTATACGAAATGTATCTGCGGAAAAATCAGGCGCACCGTCTCGATCATAGGAAGCATCCACCCGATCAACGGTTGAAGAAAACCGATCGCCAAAATCCAGATCTCCTTTTCGAAATATCTGTATTGTTGGCTTCTCTGCTTTGACTGACCCCTTGTTTTCGATACGGCCTGAAAATTCATGCATAGGAAAGACAGACTCTTCCCTCTGGTAACGCTTGATTTCCGCTGTAGCCTCTGCCACACGGAGGTCTTGGCTGGACGCTTTTTTTCTCGGCTCGGATTGGTTGCGCATTTTATCTGAATAATCTGTTGCAGCCGGAGCATTAACTCTTCTCATAAACTTCCCTGTTCAATTATATAATATAATAAAGAAGAACAGGATAGCATGGATTATTATTTATCGTAAATATAATTCCGAGAGCGAGAGAATGTTAATGCTGCACAAGTTCCCTGGTGCCATATTCCGGCTCCCAGAAAACCTCATCAATGGCTTGGATCAAAGCATCGTCGCTCATAGGAGGCGCTAGCTGTTCCTGAATCGCCTGGCGTCCGATTAACACCGCCAGTTTTTTTGCAATCGCCCGAACGTCTTCCGGCGGGGGAAAGAGCGGATCGTTTGGATTTTTAAGAACGGGAGACAAAGCAGCCAATCCTTCTGCGGCCGCCAAAAACATCCCTGAACTTACCCGCTTTGCTCTCGAGGCTAAAATTCCAAGTCCCATGGCCGGGAAAATATAATAATTATTGCACTGGCCAATTTTAAATGTTTTTCCATTGTAAGAAACATCAGGGAATTGCGTTCCCGTCGCAATCAGCGCTTTCCCATTGGTCCAAGAGATCAAATCGGAGGGGCGCGCCTCGCAATGGGAATTAGGATTGGATAGAGGGAAAATAATCGGCCTGTCCACAAATTGCGCCATCATTCGGACTGCTTTTTCAGTAAAAGCTCCCGCAGCGCCTGAGACGCCGATCAATGCATTCGGATGGACTTTGGCAATCACCTCTTCAAGCAAAATTTCCAGGTCCGGATTCATCCCCATGGAAGCGACAAGCTGTTTGGACTTCGCATAAGGCATTTGCGCTGCATTCATCTCGGAAAACCCTTCATGCAAAAGCCCGTTTCGGTCGATGATCCAGATATGGTGGCAAGCATCTTCATGAGAAAGCCCCCCTCTCACCATTGCAAGCGCAATTTCATCTGCAATTCCGGTGCCTGCAGACCCGCCTCCATAAATGACAATCTGCTGGCGGGCCATCTCTGAATGATTGGCCTTCACTCCTGCCAAAATACCGGCAAGTGCGACTGCGGCAGTCCCCTGGATGTCATCATTGAACGTACAACAATGGTCCCGATACCGATCGAGCAACATTCTTGCCTGGTCTTTGGCAAAATCTTCCCACTGGAGCAATACATTGGGGAACCTCTTCAAAATCGCCTGAACGAAGCGATCAATGAATGCATCGTATTCCTTTCCCCGGATTCGCCGATGGCGCGCGCCAAAATAAAAAGGGTCCTTTAACCGCTCTTCATTATCCGTTCCGGTATCTAAAATGATCGGGAGCCCAAATCCCGGGAAAAGCCCTCCGCAGGCTGTGTATAAAGAGATTTTCCCAATCGGAATTCCCATTCCACCAATCCCTTGGTCTCCAAGGCCTAAAATACGTTCCCCATCGCTCACTACGATCACTTTCACATCAGGAAGATCAATGTTTGCAATCATCGATTCCATCTGATCTTGCTCAGAGTAAGAAATAAACATCCCTCTGGATCGGCGGTACACCTCGCTGAATCGCTGGCAGGCAAGTCCCACAACCGGAGTGTAGATCATTGGCAAAAGCTCTTTGATATGATCGATCAGGAATCGATAGAATAGAGTCTCATTGCGATCTTGCAGTTCGCGCAAAAAAATATGGCGCGACAAGTCTTCTCCCTTTTGGCGATATGCCTCATAAGTTCTTGCAGATTGCTGCTCTAGCGATTCAATCGCCGCCGGGATCAAGCCCTGCAATTTAAAACGCTTCCGTTCTTCTACAGTGAATGCAGATCCTTTGTTCAGAATAGAATGTTCCAGCAAGGACCTGCCTTGAAGGTGCGTTTTCAAAGCATTCAATTTTCCAACTTCAAATAAAGCCATAGTTCTATCCTTCAGGATGCGTCATCTTTTCCGGGTTAACGATCCGATCGAACTCCTCGCCACTTAAAAACTTGAGCTTTAAACAAGCTTCCCGAAGCGATGTTCCCTCCTCATAGGCCAAATGGGCAATCTTCGCGCATTTGTCATATCCAATGACCGGACTTAAAATAGTGACCAGCATCAAAGAATTAGAGACATATTCTTGAATACGCTCTTTATTGATCTCCAGTCCCTCGACGCAATATTTTTCAAACATGCGGCAAGAATCTTTCAAAAGCAAAACAGAATGAAGCAAGTTATAAATCATAACCGGCTTAAAAACGTTTAATTCAAAATTACCCTGAGATCCGGCGAATCCTATTGCCGCATCATTGCCCATCACCTGCACTGCAACCATGGTCAGAGCCTCGCATTGCGTAGGATTTACTTTGCCGGGCATAATCGAAGATCCCGGTTCATTCTCAGGCAAGATCAATTCGTGCAACCCGCATCGAGGTCCTGACCCGAGCCATCGAATATCATTGGCAATTTTCATTAAGGCAGCAGCTGCCGTCTTCAAAGCTCCGCTTGCAAATACAATCTCATCATGCGCGGATAGCGCGGCAAACTTATTTGGATGGGAACGAAAAGGGAGATGGGTTAATTCGCTAATTTTTTTTGCAGCGCGAGAGCCAAACTCGGGATGGGCATTTAGGCCGGTTCCGACCGCGGTGCCTCCAATAGCAAGATCATATAGGCCGTCAGAGGCGGCAATGATCGCCTGAGAGGCCCTTTTAATAAGAGAGACATATCCGGAAAATTCTTGACTGACCATCAAAGGCGTTGCATCTTGCAAGTGAGTGCGGCCGATCTTGACAATGCCTCCGAATTCTTTTTCCTTGAGCTCAAAAGCTCTCTGAAGACTTTTTAAAGCAGGCAGCAATCCCTCATGAATTTCAACCGCTGCCGCAATATGCATAGCAGTCGGGAAGGTGTCGTTAGAAGACTGGGACATATTCACATGATCATTCGGGTGAACCGGGTCTTTACTGCCCAGTTTCCCTCCCGCCATCTCGATCGCCCGATTTGAAATCACCTCATTGACATTCATGTTTGTTTGAGTGCCGCTGCCGGTTTGCCAAATATGTAAAGGGAAATGGGCGGCAAGTTTGCCTGAGATCACCTCTTCAGAGGCGCGGACAATCAGATCTGTACGCTTTTGATCGAGCTTCCCAAGGTCATGGTTGACCAAAGCGGCCGCTTTTTTCAAAATGCCAAATGCCTTGATCAATTCTTGAGGCATTAAATCGCGTCCGATCGAAAAATGACACAGAGACCGAACGGTTTGCGCTCCGTAGTACTTATCAGATGGGACTAAAACCTCTCCCATGCTGTCGGACTCTTTGCGACTGGACGCCATGCATACTCCAATAGGTGCTCTCTGCACCTATAGAGCATCTGAAAGGCAGTGTCAATCCTGGAAAAAGCCCGGAGCTAGAAGATTTTTAAGAAAATCAAAAATTTAAAGAGAGCCTAAGAAGCTGTACTAATGCCTGGTTTTAGTACAGCTTCTAACTATTTAAAGTATTCAGCCAGCCCTTCTTCCGTAGGAAGCATTGCTTTAGCCCCTGCTTTCCAATTGGCGGGGCATACTTCTCCATGCTCTTCATGGAATATCAGCGCATCGACCATCCGCAAAGCCTCATCCACAGATCGGCCCAGGGGGAAATCATTGACGATTTGATGACGGACAACGCCGTCTTTATCGATCAAAAACAGACCGCGATAGGCAATGCCCTCTTCTTCCTTGAGCACATGGAAACTTCTGGAAATCGACTTATTCAAATCAGACACAATCGGATAGGAAACTCCTTGAATGCCGCCCTTGGATTTTGGCGTTGCAAGCCAAGCCTGATGAGAAAAGCAACTGTCTACAGAACAGCCGATTATTTGTGTGTTTCTCTCCTCGAATGCAGCGAGACTCTCTTGAAAAGCATGCAGTTCGGTCGGGCAAACAAATGTGAAATCAAGAGGATAAAAGAAAAATAAAATATACTTCCCTGAAAAATCAGATAAGCAAAAGTCCTCGTATATCTTATCTTTAATTACTGCTTTGGCTTTAAATTCAGGGGCCCTTTTCCCAACAAGCGACATAACTCCTCCCACGTCTCAAATGATTTGGAGGCCAAGTGTATCAAATTCACAGGTTTTTTCCCAAAACCTATGCAATTTATTTGTATGGCAAAGGCCGAATGCGGTCGACCCGGGTATCAGGGCCGTGGCCGGGAATTATGCGGGTCTCGGGAGGCAGTTTTAGCAGCTTTTGCAGCGACGGGCCCATTTGCTCCGGAACCCCGGTGGGAAGATCCAATCTTCCGATGGATCCGGCAAATACCGTATCTCCGGAAAACAAAATCCCCTGTTCTTTGAGATACAGGCAGACAGAACCCGGAGAATGCCCGGGAGTATGAATCACCTCAACTTGCAAAGGCCCGACAGAGATGACCTCTCCTTCTTCAAACAAATGATCGGGGATCGCAGATTCAATGGGAACAGGAAGTCCTAAACCATCCGAACCGGGAGATTGCACATTTTCTGCATCGAGCGGGTGCACGTAAAGCTGCGCGCCGGTTTTATCTTTCAAGATTTTGACATCGACAATATGATCCCAATGAGAGTGGGTAAGAAAAATTTTTTCTATTTTAAGATGATCGAGGAGGGCCTGACGAAGAATTTTGTCAGTCGATCCCATGGAAGGATCAATGACAGCTCCAACTCCATTAGCTCCAAATAAAATCGCGTTAGTCCCTATCGGGCCGGAAGGAAATTTATGAATAATTATCATTGCACTGGAGAGGACTCGAACCTCTGACCCCCTGGTTCGTAGCCAGGTACTCTATCCAACTGAGCTACCAGTGCATAGCGATCACGTAGTGCAACTACCATGCTACGACATCGAATAAAAAGCAAGGAAAACCCATTTTCAGCTTGTTTTGCAAGTTGTTTGTGTACAAAAAGTCTTCTTTACTACAATTGCGCAAATGCAAATCGCAAAATTATCCCTACACGCTTATGAACTTCCTCTTAAAACAGGAAAGCGCTTAGGCGCCCTGATCCATCTAACGAACGACAAGGGATATAGCAGCTGGGGAGAGATCGCGCCGCTGCCTAAATGGAGTCGGGAAACCTTGGAAGAGGCTTTGGAGCAATGCAGTAAAAAACACCATGAAATCCTTCAAATCGAGTGGACAGCGGAAAATTGTTTTGACAAGCTGACAGAGCTCGATCTGCTGCCGTCTGTCTCGTTCGGATTGGAATCCGCCCTTCTGTCACAGCTTCAGCCCCTTCCCGATCACAGCGTAAAAACAAGCGCGCTTTTCATGGGATCTCTTAATGAAATACTCGAACAGGCGCGCGCTAAAACCCGTGAAGGATACATTTCAGCCAAACTCAAGGTAGGCCATCTCCCATTTAAAGATGCCGCCTATGCAATCGATCAGCTAAAAGATCAATTCCGTTTACGCATTGATGTAAACCGCGCATGGAACACGAGAGACTCCCTGCAGTTTTTTTCTCAGTTTTCTCTGGATGCATTTGACTATGTAGAAGAACCCTTTCAAAATCCTCATGATTTGGCACAATTTTCCCATCCTCTTGCAGTCGATGAGTCTTATCCTTGCGACATCTCCCTCAAAGAAATGGAAACATTGCCTACGCTAAAAGCCCTGGTTTACAAACCCACGATCCAGGGAGGTATGCTCCATTGCCTGCCGATCCATGCCTGGGCAAAAAAAAGAGGAGTTTCCGTAATTTTAAGCAGCAGTTTTGAAAGCGATCTCGGGCTTGCGCACATAGCCTCTATGGCACATCGGCTTAAGATATCAGACCCTGTAGGAATAGGAACCTATGATTTCTTAAAAAAATACCTGTGCACGATTTCTTTAAAACTGTCTCAATCAGTCCTACAAATTCCGGGAAGGGTATCTGTAAAAGAACAGATCTGCAAAATGTTTCCGGATGCGCATCAAGATGTAAAAAATCATCGTGAATACCGGAACTTTGTGGAAAAAACATGCCCAAAACCGAAGATAGCCATCAATGCATGTAACGATTGATTCTATCAGACCTCTTTCGACACTAAGTGTTGCAAGAGGTCTATTAAAAGAATCTTTCCCAAAATCTTTTCTTGACTCCGGCATACCGCAACAATTCTTTTTCTGAAAGACGCAGAACATGGCCCTTTCCTCGAGGCTCGAACACAGGAGCATCTGTCGGGAATGGAGATTCCACAGTATCAAAGCGGTACCCATGCACAAAATCAGTTCCCTGAAACGGCCCTTCAAATT
>DALYFE010000002.1:0-34719 GCA_031972195.1 Chlamydiales bacterium
CCTTCGCCGTTTTGCCTGTTTTAAAATCTACTGGCAATTTTTATATCTTATTTGGATTTTTACTTTTGCGATTGTTTATTTAATTGGAGCAAAATAGGATGCATAATCATTCTCATTCGACAGATAGTCCTCCCCGAAACGAAGAATATGGGTCATTCCGTTCGTATGGACTGGGGTTTGTTTGGTCGATTGTCTTGACTCTTGTTTCCTATGTTTTGGTGGCAGAGAAGATGCTCTCGGGAGCAGTGTTGGGAGCGTCGATTGGTTTGCTTGCGATGATTCAAGCCTTCATGCAGCTGGCATTATTTTTAAACTTGTGGAAAGAGCCTAAGCCTCGCTGGAATATTCTTATCTTTTTCTTTATGGTCATGGTAGTCGTGATTTTGGTGTTTGGATCCATTTGGATCATGAACAATTTGAATTACAATTTGATGAGCGAGTAATTGTTTGATTAAAACATATTATTTATTGACAAAGCCGGGAATTATTATGGGCAACTTGATTACCACTGCCGCCGCGTTTTTTTTGGGCTCTAGGGGCCACTTGGATGTATGGCTTTTTACAGCAACAGTTGCCGGGTTGTTTTTCGTGATTGCATCTGCCTGTGTATTCAACAATTACATCGATCGAATCGCTGATGGGAAAATGGAGCGGACAAAACACCGGGCTTTGGCGCGGGGGCTTGTTTCCGGCAGAAGCGCACTTGGATTTGCAATTGTTCTAGGTTTAGTTGGAGCCTGCATTTTGGGCTGTTATACGAACCTATGGGCATTTTTTTCAGCTGTCGTCGGTTTTTTTATCTATGTAGTGCTGTACAGCTTTTGGAAATACCGAACCATGTATGCAACGCTTGTTGGAAGTATTGCAGGCGCGATTCCTCCGGTGGTTGGTTATTGCGCTGCAAGCAATCGATTTGATTTGGGCGCTTTCATTTTATTTTTGATCCTTGTCTGTTGGCAGATGCCTCATTTTTTTTCGATCTCTATGTACCGATTCGATGATTATAAAGCGGCATCTATCCCTGTCTTGCCTGTGGAGAGCGGAGCTTTTGCCACGAAAAGACAGATTCTTTGCTATATCATTGCATTCATGGTGGCAACCCTGATGCTTCCTTTGTTCGGGTATGTGGGATACATTTATCTAATCGGATCTTCCTTGTTGGGCATTGCCTGGCTTAGACTTGGCATCAAGGGGTTTTCAAGCGACAACGACCATGTATGGGCGCGTAAAATGTTTCGGTTTTCTTTGGTAGTGATCATGGGCATGTCCGCGATGATCTCATTCGATGGCATCCTCGGATGAACGAACAATTTCAACTTCCCCGCCAGAAAATCTCTCAGGAGCTGATTCGATTTCTTCCTGAGATCATTAAAAGAAATCGATTGCGTGTCCGTCCAGCCTCTAAAACTCAGATGCTCTCTATTGCAGAGGTGTCTCGGAGAATTCTCTCAGAGGGTTTGCCAAGCCGGTTCGCGCTTAAAAAATTACCGAAAAAACTTGGGTTTGGCATTTTTTTGAAGTTGGATGCAAAACCGATTGCAAGGGGAGAAGTGATTGCCCCGTATACCGGAGAAGTGCTTTTGTGTTCTCAAAATGAGGAAGGCCAGTCTGATTATATATTTGCTCTGGCCGCTGACTTGACTCTCACAAAGTTAGAGCAGCAAGTGTTGGACCCTAAGCACAAGTACCATCCCCGCCGTCTTTATGCCATTGATGTGGATGCTGAAAAAATGGGGAATTTCACCCGTTTTATCAACCATTCTGATGAGCCGAACGTAGAAGCGGACCTGTTGCGGGTTCCAAAAAACGATTTAGGCTTGGCGCCTTCTTTTTTTGAAATGATCTATTTCGCGAAAAAAACGATTCATCCCGGAGAGCAGCTTCTTGTCTGTTATGAAGGGGACGATAATAGCTATTGGGGAGCCTCCGGCATCGAGCCGTTTCCCATGCATCCGAGAACATTTCGATTGGATGAGCTGTAGCAGTTTTTGGGTTATGCGAATGCTAGGTCAGGTAGTGTAGATATCTCATTTTTTGGAAGTTGATCGCTAATTTTCATCATTAATTCGAAATCGAGAGGGAGTTTCGATTGGATCTCATTGCTTAAGATGTTTCGATAGAGAGTATATTTTCGTGAAACGAATTCTTTTATTTTTTTTATCAAATTTATATGGTCTTGAATTAATGGATTGACCAATGAAGATCCTCTGTTTTCTACAAACCGCGTCATATAGTATTTTATGTCGTCTTCGCATGTTTGCTGGGAAGAAGCGGCTTCTTGATCATTGCTCTCGCTTAAGATTTTGCTGTCGCAATCTTTGAAGATTGCTTGCGCTGATTTTTTTCCTTCGGCAAGTAAAGATTCAAGAGCATCCAATAGCCGCACCGCAAATAGAGTCGATTCGGGTGTTTTCCAAGCGCAATTGTGAACTAATTGAGTGAAGGGGCGCTTGTTTAAGGAAGATAGTATCGGAATGGGGGTTGCTTTTATTTCCTGATACAAGTTCTTGATGACAGTTTTGTAGCTCTCTTCTGTCAGAGAAAAGACCGAGAGTGATTTTTTTATATCGGTTGGCAAAGAACCGGAGGTGTATCGTCCTACGGCAATTCCGTCGCTCACATGAGCTATGAAATTTTCTGATAAAACAAGGGCTGCCACATGACCGGAAATGATTCCGTTCCTAGCTCCCTTATCGCCTGTTTTAATAATGTGGACAGGAGATTCTTTAAAGTTGATTACTTCCTTATCACTGAACGACATGGCCTTTTCAAAGAGGGGAAGCTGGTTGATTTTTGATAACGTTTGATTTCGATTGCCCAGCTCTTTCGTTATATCAACAATTCGGTTCCAGAAGTAGGAATGGGAAAAGCCTTCCAGAGGAACCATGTGATTATTGACGATCGTATTTCCGTCGATTTCAAAGACGTGGCCTAGCAGCTTTCTTTCTATAATTTCTTTGTCGTAAAATGAGCTTTCTAATGCAGCGGGCAGCGGTTCTGTAGGATACCTGCTCATCCAAGCTAAGGCAGGCGTTAAATAATCGAATCCTTCTTTTGGAGAAGCTCCGCAATCAATCAGGGGCTGCACCCAATCTTTTGCTCCCATAATAATAGCTCGTAAAAGAAAATTTTTTGGAGGGAGTCTCTTTTCTTTGCATAATTGCATGAGTTTTGTAGTGCTTCTCTCATTGGCTACTTCATCCCAAGTAATCGATTTTGCAAGGCAGGAAAATAGGGAAATGTTTGAGTGCGGGGGCATCTGCAGAGGGGAGAGAGAGGCTGCAATCAATCCTTGTCCTTTCGCCGCATCTAAAAAAGGATTATTGCTATTAATAATTGAGTAGTTATTCATAGAAACGTAATTCTTTTGACAGTTGATTATACTTTTATTTTTTTATTAAGTCAATGATTTTGTTGTTAATTTATTTTTGAAATTAGAAATGTAATTTATTATTTTTTTATAATTGTGTAATAATTTTTTTATTACTTAAATCCAAGTATATGGGCCAAGAAATAGGTCAAGGCTCCAACGCAGCCGGCTCCGGGAAGGGTGAAAATCCAGGCAAGTACAAGCCTTCTTGGAACGTGCCATTGAACAGCCTTCCAACCCTTTGCGGTCCCAACTCCGGTAATACCTCCGGCAATCACGTGCGTAGAGCTCACAGGCATGCCGAGAAAACTTGCGATCAGGATGACCATGGAGGAGGACGCTTCCGCTGCAAATCCTTGGACGGGGGTAATTCTTGTAATAGAAAAGCCCATTGTTTTGATGATCCGAAACCCTCCGGAGGCAGTTCCTAGTCCCATGATGGTGGCGCAAGCGATGATGACCCACAACGGAATGGAGGGACTGTGAATATAACCTCCTGCAAAAAGCCCAAGAGTGATGATCCCCATGCTTTTTTGAGCATCGTTTAGACCGTGGGAGAGAGCGACAAAGCAGGCGGAACCGACCTGTAGGTGCCGAAACATATTTTTATCCGCTGCATTGGGGTTTTTTGTGAAATAGAAAAAGAGGATTTTCATGACCACCAAGGCGATGAAAAATCCGATGAGGGGAGATGCGACCATGGGGATGATCACTTTCCCAATCAGCCCTGACCAAATGATCGTCTCTGTCCCTTCATGGGCCCAAGCAGAGCCGACGAGTCCTCCGATCAGCGCATAAGAAGAGCTGCTGGGCAGTCCGTAATACCATGTCGCCAGATTCCAGAAGATCGCTCCGGAGACGGCGCATAAAACAACCACCTGTGTCGTATCTGCCGTATGGACCAATCCGGAAGAAATGGTGGCTGCAACACCGCTGATTTGAGTGGCGCCAATGAAATTCAAGACTCCTGCCATTACAATGGCTGACAGAGGGGCCAAGACGCGTGTGGCAATCACCGTTGCGACCACATTGGCTGCATCGTGAAAACCATTGGTATAGTCGAAAAAAAGTCCTAAAACGACGATAGCGATGACTGTAAAGTCCATAAAATTCTTCATAGCTGAGAAGCTATGGAGAAGCAAGGAATTTAGTTTACTTGCAGTAGGTATTTTTCTATAATCGGCCTCTCTTAGTAAGCAGGGAGGTTTTTATGGTTAAGTTGTTTTCTGTTTTATTAGCATTTTTTTTCCCATTTTGCAGCATTCAAACTCAGGAGGTTTCTGCGGTGAAAAAGTCTATTGTTGTTTTTGAAACTTCTTTAGGAAATATCGAAATTACGCTAAAGCCCGATGTGGCTCCCAAGGCGTGTGAAAATTTTGTAGGACTGATTGAAAATCATTACTATGACGGGATTATTTTCCATCGGATCATTAAGAACTTCATGATCCAGGGTGGAGATCCGACAGGAACCGGAGCCGGAGGGGAATCGATTTGGAAAAAACCGTTTGCCGATGAATGCACGGCGAATGTGAAATTCGATAAGCCGGGCCTTCTTGCGATGGCGAATCGGGGACCTGCCACGAATGGAAGTCAGTTTTTTATCACAACGGCTGCAACTCCATGGCTCAATATGCGCCATACTATTTTTGGAGAAGTTACAGCAGGGTATGACATCGTTCAAAAAATGGAAGCGGTGAAGACAGGGCCTCAAGACCGCCCCGTTGAAGCGGTAAAAATTCTCAAAGCATACGTTAAGTAAAAATCCTTTGCGCCGCACTGGTTTTCGTATAGGACTGGGTGCGGCGTGTCATTTTGCCTTTAAGTAAAAACATATAAATAGGGGTTACCATGAGAGTACAGCCTGAAGAACAAAATCCTGCAGCAATGCGGCCGATTCGTGTAGCTGAGGATGCAGAGATTTTTGTAGATCGCATCGTGGCGTTTGAAGGTCGCGGGTATATTAAGCCATACGCCCCCTTTTTATTGGAATCAAGCAGCCCTGTTTACTTTGCTTATGTTAAGGACTATGGAGATGGACGGACTCGTAGCGGTGATCTTCCAGCGTACTTGATGTCATCTCGTTATGTTCTGTCAAGATTGCATGATATAAACACTACGCCTGTTCCTTGCTGGTTAAGCAATGATTTGCAACATAGCTCTAATGTCCGAATGAGGTTAGCAACAGATTCTGAAATCATGGCAATTGCTAAAGCAGTTGATTCTGGTCAGGCAAAGTTTGAGGCTCGTGAGTGTATAGAGAGAACAAACGAAATTTTTAAAAATGTTCTTAATTCGTAATTCCCTCCAAATTTATTTGATGTAAAAAAAAAGCCCTCGGTTTCCCGAGGGCTTTTTTTATGAACGTTCGTTTTGTTAAAAACTAGTAGTCCATGTCTCCGCCAACCGGCGCAGCAGCAGGTTTTTCCTGCTCTTCTTCGGTAATAATGGCCTCTGTTGTAAGCAATAGTCCTGCGATGGATGCTGCAAATTGCAGTGCGCATCGAACGACTTTTGTTGGGTCAATGATCCCTTTTTCAACCATGTTGACGTAAACGTCTTCACGGGCATCGTATCCTTCATTGACGCTCATGGAAGAGACTTTTTGAACGATGATGGAACCTTCTTTGCCTGCGTTTTCCGCAATTTGGCGGAGAGGGTAAGTAAGGGAGCGGAGAATGATCTCAGCACCAATTTTTACATCTCCTTGAAGGGTTGCAATCATTTTTTCGAGAACAGGAATGCATCGAATTAAAGCAGATCCACCGCCAGGAACGATTCCTTCTTCAACAGCTGCTTTTGTTGCTTCTTTTGCATCATCGACGCGATCTTTTTTCTCTTTCATCTCGATTTCGGTAGCAGCTCCGACGCGAATGACTCCAACGCCTCCGGAGAGCTTAGCAAGGCGCTCCATGAGTTTTTCTTTGTCGTAGTCGGATGTAGACTCTTCGATTTGACGCTTGATCAAAGCGATGCGGTCTTGTACTGCTTTCTTATCTCCGGATCCGTCGATGAGCGTCGTGTCGTCTTTTTTCACGATCACTTTCTTGACGCGTCCGAGCATATCAAGAGTTACTTTCTCGAGTTGAATTCCGAGCTCTTCGCTGACAAATTGGCCTCCGGTGAGGATTGCAATGTCTTCGAGCATCGCTTTGCGGCGGTCTCCGAAGCCCGGCGCTTTTACAGCGACGACTTTTAAGCCTGCGCGGAGGCGGTTGACAACAAGCGTTGCAAGAGCTTCGCCTTCTACGTCTTCAGCGAGAATGACGAGAGGTTTACCCGACTCGGCCACTGCTTGAAGAATAGGAAGGAATTCCTTCATGGAAGAAATTTTCTTTTCATAGATGAGGATGTATGCGTTCTCATATTCGCAAACAAGCGTTTCGGCGTTGGTGACGAAATAAGCAGAGGAGTAGCCTCGGTCGAAATTCATTCCCTCTACGATATCGAGAGTGGTTTCAAATCCTTTGGCTTCTTCTACAGTAATCGTTCCATCTTTACCGACTCGTTCCATTGCTTTAGCAATGATGTTTCCGATTTCAGAGTCTCCGTTTGCAGAGATTGTGGCGACTTGGGAAATTTCTTTGGAATCTTTAATCGGTTTGCTGAGATTTTTCAGCTCATCGCAAACGGTAGATACAGCCAGTTCAATCCCTTTTTTGATTTCCATTGGGTTAGCTCCCGCAGTGACGTTGCGGAGGCCTTCCGTGTAGATGGCTTCTGCAAGAACGGTAGCCGTTGTGGTGCCGTCTCCGGCTTTATCAGCTGTTTTGCTGGCCACTTCTTTGACCATCTGAGCGCCCATGTTTTCGTGCTTATCGGCAAGCTCGATCTCTTTTGCGACGGTAACTCCGTCTTTTGTGATCTTCGGAGATCCGAATTTAGAGTCGATCACGACGTTTCGACCTTTTGGACCTAGCGTCACTTTTACGGCGGAAGCCAATGTGCGTACGCCTTTTAGAATTTTCTGACGGGCGTCTTCCTTGAACTTAATATTTTTTGGTGCCATATTGCGATTATCTCCTAAAATTTATTCTTCAATGGTAGCGATGATGTCATCGGCTTTTAAGATCATGAACTCCTCGTCATCGATGGTCACTTCTTGTCCGGAATATTTATCCATTAGAATGACATCGCCCACTTTCACTGGGATAGGGAGTGTGTTTCCGTCATCGAGTCTTTTGCCCGATCCTACGCTGACGACTTTCGCCGTTTCCTGTTTTTTCTTTGCGGAATCCGGGAGGATAATTCCACCTTTCATCGTTTCTTGCGGCTCTAGCCGTTGGACCAGTACGCGGTTGCCCAAAGGTTTTAAGGTGATTTTTTTTGCAGTTTCTTGGGTCATACGTTTTTTCTCCAGTTTACTTAAGCTCCCTCCTCCGGAAGTAGATCCTGAGGGGGAGGATTTCCTAAAATGTTCTAGCAGGGAATATATCGAACTATGGGTATTTTTGCAACAGGATTTAGCAGAATGTTAAATAGATTGCTAATCATCGGGTGTTGTTTTACAATTTTCCTTTACGGAGAATCTTCGAACAGACTAAAATACAGTGATTTAACTAATTTGGAGGGATCGATGGCAAGGACTCGGAGCGAGTTGAAAGAGCAAGAAAAATGGAATGTGGAGGCTTTGTACCCAAATCCTAAGGCTTGGAACCTGGAATTTTCGGAATTGAGAGGGGGGGATTCCTCTCCCAGATGGCCTCAGCTCTCTTCCTATAAGGGGAAGCTTGCCGATCCGGCTGCTGCCGCATCTTTTTTTGAACTCTATTTTGGACTGGATCGAAAGCTATCCAAGCTTCATACATATGCCCATTTAAGAATGGATGAGGATCTTGGGAACGATGATTCGAAAAGAGATTATGGCTTAATTTCTAGCTTGTTCCACGATTTTTCCCAGGAATACTCTTGGGTTGAGCCGGAATTATTGAGTCTGAAAGTCGATGAATTCAAAAAATTAATTAACAATAGCGCGCTCCAGCCGTATCGATTTTTTTTAGAGAAGATCGGGAGGATGAGGCCGCACACTTTGTCGGCGGAGCTGGAGGAAATGCTCGCTTTGAGCGGCAAGGCATTAGATACTTCCTACAAGGCTTTTGGAGCGCTTAACAATGCGGACTTGAGTTTTGCCCCCGCGGTAGATAGCGAAGGCAAGGAATATCCGCTTACGAATGGGACCTATCTCTCTTACATGCGCAGTCCGGATCGCAATTTGAGAAAGACGGCGTTTTTGAATTTGCACAAAGGCTTCGAATCCCATGCAAACACAATTTGCGAATTGCTCAATGGACAAGTGCAGAGCCATTTATACCATGCTCGAGCGAGAAAATTTTCAAGTTGCGTTGGGGCTGCCTTATTTGTTCATCAGATTGAGCCGATTGTTTACGAGAATTTAATTGCTTCAGTGTCCAAGGCGCATCCGGCGATGCACGAATACATTGGTTTAAGAAAAAAAATTCTAGGACTCGATGAGCTCCATTTTTATGACCTCATGGTTCCTTTAGTGGAGGATGTGCAAATCTCGATGACTTATCCTGAGGCGTGCCAGGCGGTGATTGATTCTGTAGCTGTTTTGGGGGAGGCCTATCAGGCGGATGTAAAGAAAGGGCTTCTTGAAGAGCGTTGGGTGGATGTGTACGAAACGCCTCGCAAGCGTTCTGGCGCTTATTCGAGCGGCTGCTATGACAGTATGCCATATATTTTGATGAACTATCAGGGAACGTTGAACGATGTTTTGACGTTGGCCCATGAAGCAGGCCATAGCATGCACAGTCTTCTTAGCCGGCGCAATCAACCTTATGTCTATTCCCGCTATCCGATCTTTGTAGCTGAAGTTGCATCGACATTCAACGAGCAGCTTCTCTTGAAAACCTTGAAGTCCCGTATCCAATCGAAGAAAGAAAGAGCGTATTTGATCAATTATGAAATTGAGGGGATTCGAGCGACCATTTTCCGGCAAACTCTCTTTGCTGAATTTGAGCTGCAGCTTCATAAATGGGCGGAAGAAGGAGTGCCTTTAACTCCGACGCTTCTTAAGGAACGTTATATACAGCTTAATCGCAACTATTATGGATCGGATCTTGCGATCGATAAGGAGTTAGAGATCGAGTGGGCTCGGATTCCTCACTTTTATTATAATTTTTATGTCTACCAGTATGCAACGGGCTTAAGCGCTGCGTTGGCATTGTTTCAGCAGGTGCAAGCATCTCCCGATGCAAAGCAGAGATATTTAGATTTTCTTTCCTCGGGAGGAAGCCGGTATCCGGTCGATCTATTGCAAAAAGCAGGTGTTGATATGCGCTCTACTGCGGCAGTTGACGCAGCTATGCAGCGTTTCCAAGAACTTTTGACAGAGCTGAAAGAGTGCTTGGATATTCAATAGCTTGCGGATAGCAGTTTAATTAGAGGCTGGTAACAGCTTTTTAGACCTCTTGATTAGGCAAGAGGTCTATTCTGCTTTGAGAACTTCCATGAAGGCGCTTTGCGGAATATTGACTTTGCCAATTTCCTTCATTTTCTTTTTGCCTTCTTTCTGTTTTTCCCAGAGTTTGCGTTTACGGGTGATGTCGCCGCCATAGCATTTAGCGGTGACATTTTTTGTAATTGCGCTGATGGTTTCCCGTGCAATGATCTTGCCTCCGATTGCAGCTTGAATCGGAACTTTAAAGAGCTGCTGCGGGATGACTTCTTTGAGTTTGGCGCAGATGGCCCGTCCTTTGGCTTCCGCTTTTGTTCGGTGGACAAGGCATGAAAAAGCATCGACCGGCTCTTCGTTCACGCGGATTTCGAGTTTAATGATATCGCTTTTCCCATATCCATCAGGTTCGTAATCGAAGGATCCGTAGCCGCGCGTGACTGATTTGAGCTTGTCGTTGAAATCGGTGATGATTTCATTCATGGGGAGTCGGTAGGTGAGAAGGATCCCTGTTGCGCTCATTGTTTCCGTTCTTTCTAAGGAGCCTCGCTTATCAGTGCAGAGCCCCATGATCGCTCCCAAGTATTCAGAAGGCGTCATGATATGGACTTTGACCCAAGGTTCTTCTACGAAATCGATATGGGCCGGATCCGGATATTTTGCAGGATTGTCCACCTCGAGAGTTTTTCCATCATTGAGTGTAAAGCGATAGATAACGCTGGGGGCCGTGGTGATGATGTCGAGGTCGAACTCTCGGCTCAGTCGTTCGAAGACAATTTCTAAATGGAGAAGACCTAAAAAGCCGCATCGAAATCCAAACCCTAAGGCCAAGCTGCTTTCCTGTTCCACGTGCAAGGCAGAGTCATTGAGCTGCAATTTGGCTAAAGCATCTCGAACCGCTTCAAAATCCGAACTATCAACCGGATAAATACCGGCAAAAACAACGGGTGCAATCAGTTTGAAGCCGGGAAGGGGAGATGATGCCGGCGCTTTATGAAGAGTCACCGTATCTCCGATTTTTACATCGGCCGTATTTTTGATATTTGCTACAAAATAGCCGACTTCTCCCGGGCGCAGGGAATCGACAGGCGTTTCTTTGGGAGTGAATTTGCCCACCTCAATGACTTCAAATGTTTTATGGGTCGCCATCATCCGGATAAGTGATTTTTTCGAGATTTCCCCGCTGATGACTCGGATGTAGACCATAACGCCTCGATAAGGGTCGTAATGGGAATCAAAAACAAGGGCGCGCAAAAGATGGTCCGGGCTCTCGGCTGGAGAGGGAATGTCAGTCAAGATTCGCTCTAATACATCGGGTACGCCAAGGCCTGATTTTGCTGAAATAAGCAGGGCATTGGAAGCGTCCAAACCAATAACCGATTCAATTTGCTGCTTTACTCCTTCAGGGTCTGCTGACGGGAGGTCAACTTTATTGATGACGGGAAGGATTTCTATGTTGCGGACAACTGCCAGATGCACATTTGCCAGTGTTTGCGCTTGGACTCCTTGCACTGCGTCGACGACCAGAAGGGCTCCTTCGCATGCAGCGAGAGAGCGGGATACTTCGTAGGCGAAGTCAACATGTCCCGGCGTATCAATCAGGTTGATTTGATAGACATGTCCGTCATGCGCTTTGTAGAGCATGGAGACAGGGCGGGCCTTGATGGTGATCCCGCGCTCTCGTTCGAGATCCATATTATCGAGAAACTGCTCTTGCATTTCTCTGGCTTCTACCGTGTGAGTTAATTCTAAAAGACGGTCAGCTAAAGTTGACTTTCCGTGATCGATATGGGCGATGATTGAAAAATTGCGAATGAACTTGCGGTCATATTGGAACATATCCGATAAGTTTATTCAAATTTCTACATCTTTGCAAGAGCTCTCATCTCGAAGTTATACAACTGTCTTAAGGCTGGCCTTAAGTGCTTTTGTATTGCAAAAAATTTACTATTCCTTTAATATGTCTTAACTTTATACGAGGTCCGATTGCATGAAACCGTCTCCTGTGAGCGATTCATATGCACAGAATGCTTCCTTAAAAGAAAAAGATGTGTTCAAGTCAAAAAAAAAAGAACCTCTTCTGCCTCAGATTGGTAAAATTTTAAGCAGCGGGGACGGCGCTCTGTTTTCTTCAGAAAACGTTCCGGAAAATGTGATTGATCAAGTAGTGCATTTGCGCGAAGGACTGCGCAATTTTCCAAGTAGATGGGCAGGAAAGCGGAGGGTAGTGGGTCGGATTGTGAAATAATCCTGGACGCTATATTGAGAAATAAAAAAAGCCCGCTTTTAGGCGGGCTTTTTTTGTGTAACAATGATCTGTAATCAAATCATTTATACACGTTGAGAAGAAATTGCCTCTTGTTTTTCGGCAACTTCTATGGTAGCCGCTTCGGCTGCTGCTTCTTTCTCTTTTTGAGAAGAAAGTTCTGTGAAACGCCTGTTTAGAGCGCGAGCAGCAAACATCCATGCAATAAGGGTTGCAACTAGGATTACAGCGATATAAGGGGCTACTACGACAATGCTTGATGCATTGAATAGGATGAGAAGTCCTTGTTGAATAACCGATCCTCCCGATTTTCCAAGGCGGGCGGCAACAACGTCAATGGCTGCTTTTCCTTTGAGTTTGACTTCAGAGTCAAGTGGAATGTAAGCCATTTCTTTGGTTGGATCAAACATTGAATATTTTGTCGCTTTGGACATGACGTTTTGGATCATACCAAACATCACTGCAAGCATGAGCGGCGTAGTGCCGAACATTGCAACGAATCCTCCAAGCTGATCGCTGAAAACAACGAATGCAAAGAATCCAAGTCCGGTAATTGCCAGGATTATAGGAGTGCACATAGCTCCAACTCCCCAACCTAATTTTCGGATGACGTTTCCTCCAACGAAGAGCATCATGAAGATTGTTAGGGCTCCGGTTGCCATGGAGAAGCTTCCCATGAAGTTTTGGTAGTCGTTGGAGTTTGGATATTGCATGCTGAGCTGCTTTTTCCAAGTGACTTCAACGAGGTTGATCGACATGCCGTATCCAATTACAAGCATTGCGATGCAGCCGAGATAGGGGGATTTAAGAAGGAAGAGCAAGCTCTCCTTAATAGACATTTTTGGCTTGGATTTTTTGTCTTTCTTCACTTCGTTCGGATCATAGAACCGAGCGTCGGTAAGAACTTCTTTATTGATCCACCAGTAGATTGTAATTGCAGCTGCGCAAGCGACAACGACAGCGCCCATTGTATAGAGCAAAGTAACTCCCCAAGGATCAACTCCTGCAGGAAGGGTGTTTTTGATGTTGGCGAATTTTTTAATCAACAACCCGGAAGGGAACATCGCCAAGTTGGCGCCGATTCCGAAAAGAGCGTAGAATCTTTTTGATTCAGCCACTTTTGTGATTTGGTTTGCAAATCCCCAGAAAAGGAGGGAGATTGCAGCAGATCCCCACAGTTCGGCCATGATGTAGAAAAGCGAGGATGGCCAGTAGCGGATCATTCCAACCAAGCCGCGGAGGCCTTGTGGGAAGTGCTCATACATCCAGTTTGTCATCGCGATCGGAGAAATAGCATCTCGGTTCGGGTATAGGACTGTCGCGTATAGACCGAAAAACAGGCCGAATACTGCCATGAGCCCCATGAAAAGGCGATCTCTCTTAACAATGTTGCTCAGTTTTGTAAAAATGAGCATAAAGATGATCGCGCCTGGAACTACTCCCCAAAATTTTAAAAATGGGATTGTTTCCGCTCCGGTTGCTGTGACGATCAGCGTGTCTTTCGTGTCTCTCAAGATTGTGTAATTGAAATTGATAAAGAAAAATAGAAAGAACATGGGCAGGAATTTTTTTAGCTCGAAGGCATGAATAGGCCAGAGCATAGAGCGCCACTTCCCAAATTCTTTAGTTACGGGCTGAGACATTGATTTATATCCTTTAACTTTAGGTTTCTAATGTTTCACAAAACAAAATGGATTGCTTAACCAACCTAACATCATAATGGAAATCACTAAAATTGCAAGGGGAAAGTTTCTGTCCTGTATAAATAAAAATATTGAGGCCAGAAGTTCTTCCCGCCAATAGATGATCGCATGAACTGCCGGCTTACGATCGAGGTCCTTCAAGGTTTTTTTTGAGTCCATTCTTTATTGAACGGACAGCTTAGGCTTCTCTCGGTTCTACTATAGGACCGGGGCAGGAGAGCTGCTCATTACCGGGATAGGGGATGTTTCCTTTTTCTTTCTTTTGGGGGCTTTGGCTGGTTTTGGGTTATTTCAGTCTTGCTCTTCCTGATGACACGGTGATTTTTCTTAAGTCGTTTGTAGTCAGTATGATGGTATTTTTTTCTCAACTTATTGATGGTAGGCGAGTTGTGTGAAAAATGAGTGGTTTTTTTTGAACGGGCAAGTCGGTTTAAAACTGTTCTTTAGGACAAGGTCCGGCGAGCTATCTATCTGGCTGTGAGCTCTTTGCTGGATCGGAGAATCTCTTCTCTTTGAGAAGAGGCTTTTAAAACTAGTTTGGTATTTATTTGTAGATTTAAAAAAAATATTAATATATAATTAATTTATATTTAAATCAAATAAATGGAGATTTTATGGCAATTAAACCGACTGGCGAAGAATCCTCGAGCCCTATTCCGGCGAGAATAAAACAAGAGCTACCGCTCCAAGCTAGTAACGTAAAAGTTCAGAATGCGTCTGAAGCTCCTCTTCGTCAAAGGGAAGCTTATTCGGAAATCATCGCGAAACGGATTGAGACTATTAATCCGCGCGAGACATCGAGGATATTGAATGGGATGATGATGGGTGCAAAGACTCCTGTAATGCAGCAGAAGCTTATTAAGGTAGTGACCGGAATGGGTCCTCGGGAGATGAATATTTTAGCGGCAACTTTTACTAACCGATTGCCTGCTCCTGTTAGCAATGAAAGCGAAGATACTGTAATCGTATGGCGCGGACTTAATGCATCTCAATTACAAAACATAATCAAACATAATTCAGCCGGAGGATTGCCTGCAGATCCAGACGCTGCTAAGCCAACTGAAGGGCAGGCGAGAGCGCAGGTAGGAGAAGCTGCTTCCTTTCCTGAATTTACTTTGGATCCGGGAATTGCGGAGCAGTTTGGCACCAGTAATTTTGTTGCAGTCTTGGAAATTAATAAAAAGTATTTGACAGAGGGAAGCGGGGTTGAGGCGGGCTTGATTGCAAGAAAGGACGCTCCTGTTACTTTACTGGCCTGGAAATTTGGTCGGTCGCCAATTGTTTAAAGGTAATCTGTAAGTGCGAGGAATGAATTAAGCCATTCCTCGCGAATTGGCAGCCTGTTTCACTTCTTCAATCCGATCTTTGAGTTCAGAGTTTAGTTCCATAATTTGTGTTAATATTTTGTAATCTTCGGCAGCTTGCTGATGGATATCTTCTTCCGGATCTTCCATCCGGAAAACAATATCCAGCAAGAGGTTCACTAAGAACTCCTCTTCTTTGGAAATGGGAGTCTTCCAGGTGCCGGAATAAAGGGCTCCATCTGGAAAAAAGGATCGATATCTTTCCCAAATATCTCTGGAATGACCCGAAGATTGCTGCAAAAAATAATGCAGAGCAAAACATTCTGTTGTATAAGCCATCGGACAGTCAAGCCATCTTTCTTTGGGGTAGATTCTCCGTAGGATTTTCTTGCACATTAAAGCACTGGTATGTTCGATCCTTTCAAATTGCTCGACAAATTCATCCGGAGTTGTGAGGTTACTGTCCTCTAAGAGCTTCTTAAACCGACCTGCTTGAGAAAGGTTGGCGGTTTCAAAAAGAGCTGCTTCGATAGCCATCAAAGTGGGTTTTTGGTTTTCGAAAAGATCGGAAGCTAAAACTATGACATTTTTAGTAACGCGGGAGTAGGTGCTATCGGCAATCTCAAATGAAATATCGCCTATCGTGTTTTTGAGTTGTTGAAATTCCTCAATTGATGAGAGGGTATCGGATAGCCTTGAAATCATTAGGCTGGAATCATTCGCAACGCTTAAGCAAGACAAGCTTCCTCTCATTCCAAGGGTTTGGCTTCAAATTTTAACAAAAAATTAACAATCTTGTCAAGATTTAATATTAAAAACTGGAAATGTACATATAATGCGAAAATGAGCTCCTAAGTATGTATGTAATTGTAATCTGAATAATAATTGGTATTTTTGAGAAAGTTTTATCGATTAAATTTTTTATTTTAAACAGATCTTTTGAGGGACAAAGAAAAACCCCTGAGATTATTGAGACCTCAGGGGCAGTGTACTTACTATAAGAAGGAGCTTTTTTAGTTTTGTGTCTGAGCCAATGTTGGGTCAGCGAGCAATGCCTGTTGGATGTTGATGGATTCTACGTAGTTGTTCCAGAGTTCTTGCTCCACTTTGTTGTGGCGGATTGACTGGATCAGGTCGCGTTTGCAGGTAGAAATTGATTTTCTTGGGCTGAGAATAGTAATGATTTCTTTATCTCCTGCAAGGCGGGCGATATTGAGCATCCGCTCTAGTTGAGTGCGTGTAAAGTTCATGTGGTCGCGGCGTTTGCGGGATCCTCTAGCGGCTCTTTGCTTAGGAGGAATTACGGCAGGGCGGTCGATTTGAATGACATGGCGTTCGATAATAGCAGAGAGTTCTTGCGGTTGCTTGTGCTTCATCTTCTTTAGAGTGAAGTGGTGCATATAGCCGCCGGTTTTCATTGGTAAATATTTGCAAAGCTCATTTTCTTTTTTAGCGCCGAGTTTTTTGATCGCTTTAGCAATAACGTCTTCCACATCTTTTTTTGCGGTTTTTGTGTCTGTTTCTTTTTGTAGAACGCTCATGTATACCTACCTAAAATTTTAATTTTTACGAGAAATCATTTCTCGTGAATGTTTAAAAATCACTATCCAGATCGAGTTATTGATTTAGCGAAACTAGAGTTTATTTTCAAGTTTCTTTTCTGCTACCTCTCTCTCGTTTCCGAAATTATTTGGGGATTATATAAGTCGTCTCTTTTTCTAGCAAGAAAACGTTTTTTCTTTTTTTCGATTTTGTTACTCTCTATTCAAACATTCTGGCAAGGATTGCAATATGATACCTGTAATAAAGACTATACCTAACGTATTTCAAAAACTGAGTTTTTGGCCGCGCAAAGGCTTCGGGAAGCTTCCTGTTTTTAAGAATAAATTTTTGAAATATGCCCGATCTATCTTATTCGGCTTCCTTGCTTTATTTTTTTTTAATGCCTGCTCTCAAAAAAAATCTCTAAATCCTCTGTCCAGCTGGATGCAAGATAATGGAAAAATTAAAGTTCTTTCCACCATTGCTCAGATTGGAGATCTAGTCGCTTCGGTGGGCGGGGAGCGCGTCGACGGATGGGTCTTAGTTCCTGCCGATTTGGATCCACATAGTTATGAGTTGGTCAAAGGGGATGGGGAAAAGGTGTCCAGGGCCGATTTAATTTTTTATAATGGACTTGGACTAGAACATGGAGCTGGCCTTTCGTCGCTTTTGCATGACAATCCTAAAGCAGCGGCCCTTGGAGAAGCGATTCGAGATAGATCTCCTGATCGAATCCTAAAAAAAGATGGCATTGTAGACCCCCATATCTGGATGGATATTTCTCTATGGAAGAGGGGAGTTGGCAAAATTGCCGAGCGTCTTTCGGAATTGGATCCTGAAGGAGCCGCATATTATCGAGCAAGGGCGGAAATGCTGGAACAGGAAATGGAACAGGTCCACGCATATATGATTGATCGGTTGCATAAAGTGCCCTCGGAGAAAAGATTTTTAGCGACAAGCCATGATGCCTTTCGGTATTTTTCAAGAGCTTACTTGGCAGATCCGGGAGAATCGGATTGGATCGATCGGTTCATTGCCCCCGAGGGGCTGGCGCCGGACGGTCAGCTCAACCCTGTAGATATTCGCAGGACAATTGAATTTTTGAAGGCGCATCATATTTCTGTCATATTTCCCGAGTCTAATATTAGTCGGGATGCCGTTGCGAAAATTGCAGCAGCAAGCCGCGAGCTGGGATTGGACGTGCGCCTTTGTTCTCAGCCGCTTTACGGAGATTCGACGAGCGGGCTATCTTATTTTGAGATGATGAAGAGCAATGCAGATGTGTTAGCTGAACAACTAGGAGGGACGGATCATGGGTCAGATCATTGAGGCCGAAGCTCTTCATGTGAATTATGGCAACACGACCATCCTCTGGGATATTACTTTTAAAATCCCTTCAGGATTGATTGTCGGGGTATTGGGGCCCAATGGAGCCGGAAAAAGCACCCTGTTTAAAGCTGCTTTAGGTTTGCTTAAGCCTCTGTCGGGAAGGATAGACCTTTTTGGCCAGCCGGCTTCCAAAGTTCGGCAGAAGGTAGCTTACGTGCCTCAAAGAGAGTCGATTGACTGGGATTTCCCGATCACGGCAGAAGAAGTGGTCTTAATGGGGCGCTACGGGAAAATGGGATTGTTCGGACGGCCGCGGAAAGCGGATCGGGCAGCGGCCAGGGAAGCTCTTGAGATTGTTGGCATGGAGGGATTCGGCGATCGTCAAATCAGCCAGCTTTCAGGAGGCCAGCAGCAGCGCTTATTTATCGCCAGAGCGTTTGTCCAGGAAGCGGATCTATTTTTACTCGACGAACCCTTTGCCGGTGTCGATTTGACAACGGAAAAAGCAATTATGGCATTGCTTAGAAAACAAAAAAGCCGCGGCAAGACAGTGTTGATCATTCACCATGATCTCTCTACGGTTGAAGAGTATTTTGATTGGGCTCTTTTGTTAAATACTCACCTGGTCGCTTGCGGTCCTGTCCCTGAGGTGGTCAGCTCTGCAAATTTAGGACGCGCCTTCGGAAAAGGGGATTCTCTTTTTGATGAAGCGGCAAGTTCCTTGGCCAAACGAATGACAGGCGTCTTATAGGGTCATGGAAAATAATTCAAATCAAGCGGGATTAGGTTCATGAATTCGTTTTGGGAATTTTTCACAGACCCGGTTTTTCGAGGGCCTACCTGGGGAACGCTGCTCATGTGCATCGCATCATCCTTGATGGGGGTGATCCTTTTATTAAAACGCCGATGTTTGCTTGGAGAGACTCTATCCCATGCGGCGTATCCGGGGATTATTTTCGGCATTTCTCTGTTTGCCCTTTTGTTTCCTGCGCAAAGCGAGAACGCTTTCTTTGCTGTGCTGGGAGGAGCATTTGCGACATCTTTATTAGGCCTCAAAATGATCGAATGGATGGAAAGAAGAGGAAAGAGTTCTTCCGATGCCGCCCTTTGTTTTGTGCTTGCATTGTTTTTTGGCATAGGGACTGTCGCGGCAAGCGCTCTGCAAATAGCCCTTCCCATATGGCATCAGCAAGTGCAGACCTTGTTGTTTGGACAGGCTGCCACTATGACGGATTTTCATATTGTCTTGTATGCTGTATTGACTCTTTCCGTAGTATCTGTTCTATGGATCGGATTTCGTCCTTTGCAAGCGTTGCTGTTCGATCCTGATTTTGCCAAAAGCTCAGGGCTGAGGACTGCTTTTTTAGAACGGGCCGTATTTTGGCTGCTGCTGCTTTCTTTAATTTTAGGGATTCGAAGCGTAGGCGTTGTTTTAATGTCAGGAATGGCGATCGCTCCTGCAATTGCTGCTCGCCAATTTACCGATCGGCTTCAAATCGTATTTTTCCTGGCTGCGATATTTGGGGCATTGAGCGGCCTTTTCGGAAATATTTTGTCTGTGCTTGGAACGATCGCTCTTTCAACATCTCAGGAAAAATTAACGCTTCCGACAGGTCCTGCGATCATTCTGGTGGGCGCTGCGATCGCTCTATTTTCTCTATTGTTCGCACCAAAGAGGGGATGGGTGTTCCGTCTTGTCCGAATTGCAGGGTTCCGTATCCGATGTCTTGAGGAAAACATTTTAAAGATGTTTTGGAAAAAAGAGGCGATGACTGCAAAGCAAGTTCGCAAGGCGCACCGGACGGCAATCGGGATGGTCCCTTTGGTTCTGTGGCGTTTAAAGCGGGGAGGATGGTTGGAAAAGAAGGGAATGGACTATGTTCTTTCCCGCGATGGCGCGAAAAAGGCATCTTCTATTGTTCGCCTTCACCGGCTATGGGAATTGTATCTTGCGAGCGAACTTGGATTTGTGAATGAGAAAGTCCACCTGAGCGCTGAAGAGATGGAGCATATTTTGACGCCGGACCTGGAAGCTCGTCTTACTTGCTTGCTTGCGAATCCGAAAATCGATCCCCATGATCAACCCATTCCTGATAGGGAGACTTTATGAATCCATATTGGGGCTCTACATTCTTTGAGTTTTTTTCCCTTTTGTTTACCCGTTTTTTCAGCTCTGCCATCTTGACCCCTCAAGCAGATGAGATACAAATAGGCGTCCTTGGCTGCGTAGCCCTCTCATGCGGATTAATCGGCCCGTTCCTTGTATTAAAGCGGATGACTATGTTTGCCAACGCACTATCGCATACAATTCTTTTGGGGATTATTGGAGCTTTTCTTTGCGCGTCCTTTTTTTGGGGAGGAGCGATGTTTGATCCGATTACTTTATTGCTAGGTGCGCTGATTGCTGCATTCTTAACTGCGATTTTAACGGAAGGTATTGTTCGGCTTTTTCGAATTCAGGAAGATGCGAGCGTGGGCCTTGTTTTTTCTACCTTATTTGCATTGGGAGTGGTTTTAGCGACTGTATTTACTCGCAATGCCCATCTCAGCTCCGAGGCCGTAATGGGAAACGCCGATGCTTTGCAGGGGTCCGATTTTCAACTTTCAGCAATTTCTGCCGTATTCAATATTGGCGCGGTGCTTCTTTTTTATAAGCAATTGCAAATTTCAAGTTTTGACCGTTCCTATGCACTGACCCTTGGAGTCCGCTCCGGATTTTTTCATTTTCTTCTCCTGTTTCTTTCCGCAGCCGTCTGCGTAGGGGCCTTCCGTGCTGTCGGGGTGCTTTTGGTCTTAGCGTTTCTGACGGGTCCTTATTTAACGGCCAGATTGTTTTGTAATCGATTGTCTCATCTTTTGATCATAAGTCCTGCAATTGGGATCTTAGCTTCTATGATTGGCGTTGCGTTTTCCCGTCACCTGCTAAGCGTTTATGGACTGCCTCTTTCTACAGGGGGGATTGTTGTTTGTATCCTTGGCCTATTCTATGGTATTGCCGTCTTCTTTAAATTCGCAGCTCGTGATACATTCCTTTTATGCAAAAGAAAATTGCTGTTCTCGGAAGCACCGGGTCGATCGGAGTAAACACGCTTCGTGTTGCGAGGCATCTTTCGGAAGACCTCCAAGTGGTTGCATTAGCTGCCAAATCAAATATTGATCTTCTTTTTGCCCAGGCACTGGAATTTTCTCCCAAATTGATTGCGGTATTTGATCCTGGTCAGGCGCTTCTATTGCAAAAGAGGCTGCCGGCAATTCCGGTTCTTGCCGGAATGGATGGACTGCGCGCTGTGGCCTCCTATGCAGAGGCAGATTTTGTGATGCTTGCCATGACAGGGAGCGCCGGGCTTCTGCCTGCAGTTTCCGCAATTGAAGCAGGCAAGCAAATTGGTTTGGCCAATAAGGAAGCGCTGGTTTCAGGAGGAGAATGGATTAGCGGGCTTGCAAAGAGAAAAGGGGTGACCCTGATTCCCGTCGATAGCGAGCATTGCGCCCTGCATCAATGTCTTCGAGCGGGTTCTCCCAAAGAAATCCGGCGTTTGATTTTGACTGCGTCAGGCGGGGCTTTTCGCGATAAAACCGAAGAGCAGTTAAAACAAGTCACCTTGGAAGAGGCCTTAAGCCATCCTAATTGGCGCATGGGGTTCAAAGGAATGGTCGATTGCGCGACCTTGATGAATAAAGGTCTTGAAATGATCGAAGCCCGCTTTTTATTCGATATTGATCCGGAGCAAGTAGAGGCGGTCATTCATCCGCAAAGTCGGATTCACAGCTGTGTCGAATTTGTAGACGGATCGGTTTTGGCTTTGATGGCCGAGCCCGATATGATCCTTCCCATTCAATATGCATTGACCTATCCGCAAAGAAAGGCGGGAATGTTTCCTCCTTATGATTTTTTTAAAAATGGAACGTTGAATTTTTATCCTCCGGACAAAAAAAAGTTTCCCTGTCTTCAATTAGCGCTTGATGCACTCAAGGCGGGGAGAAGCTACCCTTGTTTTCTGAATGCGGCCAACGAAATTCTAGTCGATCGGTTTGTGCGAAGGGAAATTCCATTTCATGCAATTGGAGAGAAACTGGAAAAATTAATCTCTTCACACCGACCGGAAAATGTGCTAACCTTAGATGCGATTCTATCGGTCGATTTGAATGCGAGGGAATTGGCAAACATAGTCTAGGGACGCGCTGTGGAAAATCTTTTTTATGCTCTTTTAGCAATTTTGGGGTTGGGTTTTTTGGTTTTTATCCATGAGCTTGGCCATTTTTTGGTGGCTCGCAGACAAGGGATGCGGGTTGAAGCGTTTGCTATTGGTTTCGGCAAGCCGATTTACACGTGGGAACACGATGGCGTTAAGTGGATGATTTGCATGCTTCCTTTCGGGGGCTATGTCCGTATTGCCGGTATGCAGAAAGAAGGAAGCCGCGAGCCGTATGAAATCCGCGATGGGTTTTATGGGAAGCGCCCTTGGCAAAGAATTAAAGTAGCCTTGGCAGGTCCTCTGGTGAACATCGCTTTTTCTTTTGTTGCATTCTCAATCCTTTGGATGTCCGGAGGCCGCAGCAAACCATCGGCCGAATTTACGCACAGAATCGGTTGGGTAGATCCCAAAGCGCCCCTTTATGAACTGGGAGTCCGTCCCGGGGATGTGATCTCCAATTACGGGGGAAAGCCATTTCACGGGTTTCGAGACCTTCTTGTGACCTCTCTGATGGATGGAGGCTCCGTTCGCATCGAGGGATATAAAATCGACGAAGGAACAGGAAAACTGGTCGATTTTGATTATACGCTAAAGACTTATGAAAATCCTCAAAGCGCGAAGCTGAAGCTCAATACGATTGGAGTCTTATCTCCTGCTTCCTATTTAATTTATGACACTCCGGGAACAGGATTTGTTTCTCCATCGGCTAATGCGGGCATTGAGCCCGGAGATCGGCTTCTCTGGGCAGATGGAGAGATGATTTTTTCCGTGCAGCAACTTAGCGCATTGACGAATGAATCCACTGCTTTGCTAACGGTTCGCCGCGGCAATGAAATTTTCCATACAAAAGCGCCTCGCGTTCAATTGGAAGATTTAAGCTTGACCTCTCCTGAGCGTGCCGAAATTGGCGATTGGCAATATGAAGCGGGTATTAAAGGAAGGCTGCAGGACCTTTATTTTATTCCCTATAACCTGTCTCCCACTGCAGTGGTAGAAAAACGACTGACGTTCTTCGATGCGGAAAACCAGGCCCGCGCCTTTCAGCAGTGCCATCGATGCTCCACATTTACACCGCTTGAAGAAGAAGATCAAATCCTGGCAGTAGACGGCATTCCCATTCATTCCGCTTATCAGCTCCTTGAGCATCTGCAAACGCGCCGTGTCCTGCTTGTCGTCGACCGCAATCCATTGGCCAATAAAGTGGTTCCTTGGACGCAGTCCGACCAGGCGTTCGATGCATTTAGCCGTAAAGATCTGAAAGCAATCGTTTCTTCCATCGGGACTGAGCATCCTTTAACGCATTCCGGATCTTTATATCTTTTGAATCCTATCGTCCCCAAGACTAGACTGGAGTTGCCGTTGAGCCCGGAGCAGCATGCTGCGATTGCAAAAGAAACTGCGTTGATTAAAAAAGAGATCGAAGCGATTTCAGATCCGGCGAAAAGAGGCGCTGCCCTCAAGCAGCTTGAGATCAGTCAGAAGCGATTGGTCCTTGGACTGCCTTTAAAAGATCGGGAAGTGACTTATAATCCCAATCCGCTTGAACAATTTAAAGTGGTGGTCATCGATACCTGGAGGACCTTGTCCGGGCTTTTCTCAGGATATCTCAATCCAAAATATGTGAGCGGCCCTGTTGGTATCATCCAAGTGGTGCATCAAAGCTGGATGGTTGGCGTGAAAGAGGCGCTATTTTGGATGGCGGTCATTAGTCTCAACCTTGGCATTGTCAATCTTTTGCCCGTCCCCGTTCTCGATGGTGGACATATCATGTTTTCTTTGCTCGAGGCTGTGCGGAAGCGTCCGCTGCGGGCTAAAACCATGGAACGGCTGATCATTCCATTCATTGGTCTATTGATCGTGTTTTTCCTGTACATTACGTATCAGGATATCGCTCGGTTATTTTCCAAGTTTTTATAAAGGAAGGGGGATTCCCCCTTCCTTTTGTCCTCATCTTCCGAGGTTTGATATTCCCCGCCATTTTGCAAGTATTCATCGATCCGTTCCTGGATTTTTCTGGCGTAAATTGGATGTTGAAAGGAATGAACGGATAGCTCAGTGCAATTCCGATCCTTTTTAGAAGAAAGTTCCTCAATGCCCTGTTTTTTCTCGCCACTCAGTGTTAGAGGAATGCGCTCTTCATGATGTTTCATGATCTGTTGAATGAGCCGCGATGATTTGGTTTCATGAGAGTTAATCGCTCCTGCAAAACATAATTCCCCATAGGGGGTGATATCGTTTTTGCAGACATAATTAAAAGATTGAAAACAGATTTCTTTGGGGACTGTGGCAGCCGGCGCAATGGCCACTACAATGATGCGGTCGCAGATCTCTTTAGGAAGTTTTGCCAACGCATTTCGGACGTGGATAGCTCCTTGGCTGTGGCAAAATTGGAGATATTTTGCATTGGGCCGGTTGGCATTGCGGCGATGAAAATCGACCCAGGTTTCTTCCAGAAGCCTGGCTGTATTTGGAGAAAATCCGAGATAATTCAATAAAAAGACTTCAGCAAGATCTGCAATGACTCCATGAGAGCGATTATAGACCCAGTCGATGCTGTGTCCGACAGCAAATTGGTTGATATAATTGGTATGGCTGCGTGCTTCATCGAGAGAGACATTTATCCCATTAATCCCGCCAATTCCTAAGTGAGGAGCTTTTTCTCCCTTTGTTGAGAAGGAAGAAGAGCGCTCGATTGTAGAAAAAGAGGGCTTGGAATCGAATAAGTCGGGATCCATCATGCCTTTTCCAATGGTTTCCAAGAGATGGGCTATCCAGGATTTAATGGGATTATTTCGATATATTCTCGATATCCGATATCCATTCCAGATTGAAGTCTTCGCACCTTCATGCATTCCATGAAGCGGATCGTTATTCGAGATAAAATCCGTTGGATCAATTGACACAGGACCTCCAAAAAGGGGAGGGATAATAGCGATTGCCTATTTTCATGCCTATCCCAAAAAACGATTGTTCTGATATTTCAGTAATCCCGATAAATTGTTATTTTTTTATTTAAAAATTTATCTTGTTAGTGATATAATATTATTAAAATATGATGGTTTTATGAGTGAATTAACAGTTAATCCTCTTTCTACAAGCAAGCGACTTGAGTCCCGATCGGGGGTTGAGGTGCTGCGTTCTAAAACCAATCAAGAAGAGCGAGTCATTACGGCGGCATCCGTTCTTAGTGATGCGCGGAAGGGAACTATTGATACGCTCACGCGTCGTAGAGCCGAGCAGACTGTTCAAAGAAACCTCTTGGTGTTTTTCTCTGTTTTTATATTCACTGCATTTATAACCATCCCCTTGTTAATCTCTGTTCATCGAGAAATTCAATTGACTGAGCAACATCTTGCTATTGCTGCAAATCCATCTGAGGCGTTGTCTTTAGAAGATAAGTATTACTTGAGAAAAAACTTTTTGCTTCAGAAAAGAGAGATCGAATCGTGTCTGAAAGAACAGAAAGTCTGTAAAAAACATGATGAAAATATAGCGCAGTTTTTGCATCGAGTAGTAGGAGAGCTGAAAAAAAATGGCTTGGTTTTTGATCGTAATACGATCGAGGTTGTCGCTAATTATTTGATGAAATGCCTTCCGAATGATCAGTGTAGTCTAGATGGGGAGTATAGTGTAGATGATCAGTATAGTCTAGACGAGTGTTGGTTGATGCATTTAACGGAGATACGGTCATCTAACCCTGCTTTGAAGAGGGATTGTCCCTTGTACTGTTTAGCATTGAATTTGTCGGATCAGGAATTGTTGATAGGGAACGCATTGATTCAAGATGCTAAGGATGCTGCTAAGGAAAAGTGGATGGCACGACAATACGGAAATTTCGTTGAATTTATACAGCAGTCTTTGGGTGTTGGCGACTCTCCGGGTCGAAGAAGTTTTGAGATAGAAATGAGAGAAAATTTTTCGGGAAAGTTGTCGGGAAAGTTGTATTGGAATGGTGTATTAGAGGGGAGCCGTGAAAGGCGTTTCGAGCCAGATCTCCACGGGCAATGGGATCCTAAGAAAACTATTTCTTAATCTGATCGTATATCTTTTGCAAATCTTTTTCATCTAGTCCATCAATCGTCACTCGTTTGAGCCGCGATGTGTGGCCTGAAGTGATTTGAATATGAGATTTAGGCACTTGGAGTATTTCTGATAGAAATGCAATCAGAGCCTCATTGGCTTTTCCTTTCTCTGGGATGGCCTTTAAACGAATTCGCAATACGCCGTCTTGCCAGCCTTCAATGCGGCTTTTCGATGCGTTCGGAGTGACTTTTACTTGAATCTTTGTTGCCAGCTATTCCTCCATTGTTTAACATCACAGCATGAACATATTTGCAGATGGCTTAGAAAATCAACTTTTCTTTAATCCTGTCGCCAGGATTCCTGCATTGCGTTTGCAAATGTCAAATGTTCATTCCGTTCATGGTGTCCATCGCCTCCCCTAGAGACTGTTCTCAAACTTCGGTTTCGTTGCTTTTGTGGATTATTTTGGCCGAGTTTTCGATTCAAAATTCGGGGGGTAATATCAACCTTCGTATATTGCCCCCAAATTTTGAAGTCGAAAAGCGGCTCAAAAGAACCGCAAAATCGACTGAAACGAAGCTTGAGAACAGTCTCCCAGGCGAATTTTTATTTTCATAATACATTTTAAGTCACAAACATATTAAATTAGGATACACCATGTTTTATAAAACTTTGAGCGGAACGCTCTTGATTGCCGGGACTACGATCGGCGCAGGGATGCTTGGCATCCCACTACTGACTGCAAGGGCTGGCTTTTTGCCGGCTATTGGCATTACCATGGCTGTTTGGCTGTTCATGTTGGCAACAGGATACTTGTATTTAGAGGCAACCCTTTGGATGCATCAAGAGGCCAATGTCTTGTCGATGTCTCGGCGTTTTTTGGGCAGAACGGGTAAATGGTTTGCCGGGGGGATCTATCTTTTTCTCTATTACTGCTTGATGATTGCCTATTATGCGGCGGGCGCTCCTATTTTTATGGCGTTCATCAATCAAATGCTTGGAACATCGCTGGCCGGGGGCTGGGGGTATTTGATTTATGGATTGGTCTTTGGAGGCATTGTTCTGCTGGGACTGAAGGTGATTGACCGGATCAATTATTTGCTGATGGCTGCGATGTTCGTTTCTTATTTTGCTTTAGTGGGGGTTGGGTCGTCCATCCTTTCCTTTGAGCATTTTGGATACGCCAATTGGTCGGAAATGGTCTTTGCCGCGCCTATTTTATTTAGCGCGTTCGGCTATCACAATGTCATTCCTTCTTTGGTCTCTTATTTTGATCGAAATGTAAAGGTGATACGAAGGGCCATTTTCTTTGGAACACTCGTGCCTTTGTTGATTTTTATCGTGTGGCAGGGCTTGATTTTGGGGGCAGTTCCTTTGTCCGCCATTGAAGAGACGTTAGCATCGGGCCAGCCTGTCACACAGGCGCTTTATGCCTTGACCAGATCTCCTTGGGTAGTGCAAATGGGGCAATTTTTTGCTTTTTTTGCAATCATCACATCGATGCTGGGCGTTGCATTTTCCATGGTTGATTTTTTAGGAGATGGCTGTGGAGTGAGAAGAACAGGGGTAGTCCGTATGCTTCTTTGTCTTGCTACATTCGTTCCTCCCTTTTTGTTTGCATCGCTGGATCCTACGATTTTTGTTACCGCTCTTGGGTTTGCCGGGGGATTTGGAGAAGTCTTCTTGAATGGGCTTCTTCCGATTGGAATGGTTTGGGTGGGACGATATCATAGGAAGCTGGAAGGCGCGCCGCAGCTTTTTGGAGATAAGATATTCCTGCAGGTTTTGTTTGCGCTTGGCATTTCTGTTACGATTTTAGAGATTATTTTTCTTTTCAGAACCAATTGATAATCAGCAATAAACGATACGTTCTAGCACTCGCATGTCGCGAGTGCTAGACAAAAAACTTAAGGGATTGCTATGATCAAAAGTATGAAGCGGAAAAAATGCTCCGCACAGAAAAAATAAAAGGAGTTTTTATGAATAGATCGAATCTACCTGCCATGTTTAATGAACTATTTGATGAATTGACACCTTTTCGAAGCGTATTCTCCCCATTCCGAGAGACAAATGCTTGCCAAGTAGGAAATGCAGGAGGCGTTTCGATTTATGAAAACGATGAGGCAATTGTTGTTGAAGCTGCAGTGCCCGGGGTAAGGCCGGAAGACATTCAGGTAACTTTTGATAAAAGAGGAGTGTCTATTGAAGGGAAAGGGTTGGAAGAAAAATCGGATGTGAAATACCACCTGAAGTCTTCAGCCAGCTACTCTTATTGGATTCCTCTCCCATCGGGAAGGATCGATGAGCAGGCAAGGCCTGATGCGGTATGTAAAGACGGGATCATCAAAATTTCGTTTGCCAAAAGCCGCTCTTCGAAACCATTGAAAATCTCCGTAAAACAGGGATAACAAAATAGCGCGGCCTCAGGTTCTTGCCTGAGGCCTATTAGACCTCTTTCGGAAGAGGTCTGTTATCCTTTAGCAAAGCTTCCGAATTTGGGTTCTGCGATCGTTACCAGGTCTTTCGATTGCATCAAAATGGATTCAGTAGTAAGTCCGCAGTTGAATGCAGCCTTTTCCCTTTGAACAATTTGTTCGTCAAAGTAATTGTCCAGATTGAGTAGATTTCCAAAGGGAGGGACGCCTCCAATAATGAGGCCGAACCGCTCTTGGATAATAGTTGGGTCTTCAAATTCGCATTTTTCTCCCACGGCCTCAGAAGCGGCTTTCATGTCGAGTTTTAGGTGAGATGGAATGTTGAACTGATAATTTTTTTTCGAAGTCTTCCCTCGTAAAATGAGCGCTTTGACCCCTTCTTCCATAGAAATTCCCCGTACGCGTGCAGAATCTTGCGAAGTAGGCGTGGGTTCATGAACGAGATGATCAAAGGCGATTTCTTTAGCCCGGCATCGTCGAATGATTTCATTTCGGATGTTTTCTCCTCCAAAAAAGATATGGGCTTTAATCCGATTGCCGGCGATCCGTTTGGTGTCGGAAGGGAAAAGAGATGCTTCCCGAATATTTTTGAGTTTCAGCAGTGTCATGGTAAGCCTTTCCAGGCCCATGCCAAAGCCTCCATGAGGGGGCATGCCATACTTGAAGATGCTCAAATAATCATCAAAGTTTGAAGGATCCATTCCCTTAGCTCGAATGCCTTCCAACATGGAATCATAGGTATGGCGGCGTTGTCCTCCCGATGTGATTTCAGTGCCGGCGCAAAGCAGATCGAAGGTGTTGGTCAATTCAGGATTGTCTTCTTTTGGGTAGGCATAGAAGGGGCGTTTTTCGGTTTTCCAATCAATCACGAACACGAAATCCGTTCCAAATTTTTCTGCAGACCAGGCGCATAATTCTCTTTCTGCGGCAGGACTCAAATCAGGTTCGCTCCGTTCATCGATCCCGGTGCGATCAAAATAGAGCTGCTGCGCCTCGGCAAAGGTGAGGCGGGGAAACGGGACGTCGGCCGGCGCTTGGACAATCGGATGGCCAATGACCTCAATTTCGGATTGAGTATGCCGATGAAGATATTGAAGAATGAACTTAATGCATCCTTCCTGCACATCTAAAATATCATGCCAATGGTTGAAAAAACCCATTTCGAATTCAAATTGCTTCCCTTCGGAAAGATGGCGGGAGGTTTGGGAGGGTTCGGCTCGGAAAAAAGGCATGAGGGCAAAGACGCGCTCGTTGACGCCGACCATGATCTGTTTGTAGAGCTGGCTGCTTTGAGCAAGCGTTGCCGTATGATCGAAATAGTCTACATTGAAAAATTCAGCGCCGCCCTCCGAAGAGGCTCCGATGATATTGGGAGCGAAATACTCTACGGCATGGACCGTATCATGCATGTACAAGCGGTACGCATGGGTCAGTTCAGACTGAATGCGGAAAACGGCTTGCAATTGTCGATTCCTCAGGGCGATCGGACGATGGTCCAGGATAAATTCGAGATCGGAATGAATCTGAGGTTTGTAATATTCAATAACGGGAACGTCCCGAATTGGATTTTCGACTTGGATTTCCGGATGGATGATTTCTACCTTTAAGGATGATGAAGAGGCAGTGGCTTGTCCTCTAATGGAAAGGATCGATCCCGGCTGTAGATCGGAAATTTTTGCAAGTTCGTTTTTATCTTCAATAACGACTTGGACCAGGCCGGTGCGATCGCGGAGCATCAGGAAAGAGATCTTTCCTAAGCTCCGCACATTGTTTAGCCATCCACGGACAAATATTTTTTGATCGATGCAGTTGAGAAGTTCTCTGGCTAAAACTCGTTGCATAGTTTTTTTCTTGTTTAGTGGTGGGCGTGGTGCTGAGACTCCAGTACAGCTCGATGGCTGAGCTTGATTTGGCCTCGGTCATTGACATCAAGTACTTTTACATCAATGCGGTCGCCTTCTTTGAATGGCGCATCGTGGATGTTCTGCAAATGCTTGGGAGAGATCTCGGAAATATGGCAAAGCCCTTCTTTTCCGATGATTTCCACAAAGTAGCCAAATGGTTTGATGGATACGATTTGCCCATTATAGATTTTTCCAATCTCTACTTCTGCTGTGAGATTGAAAATGATCTGTTTCGCACGGGCCATGGCCTCTCCGTTGTTGGAGGCGATGCTGATTAAGCCGCTGTCATTGATATCGATCTGTGCGCCTGTCTCTTCAATGATGGCTCGGATTTGTTTGCCGCCGGGGCCAATGACCGTTCCGATTTTGCTTGGTTTAATTTGAAGCGTTTCGATACGGGGAGCGTAAGAGGACATTTCGGCTTTGGATTTCGGACAGGCAGCGAGCATCTTTTGCAAGATGTGCGTACGGCCTTCTTTTGCCTGGGCTAGAGCATCTTTCATGATTGCATGCGTGATTCCCTCAACCTTGATGTCCATTTGGAATGCAGTGATCCCATGTTCATCTCCGGTTACTTTGAAATCCATGTCCCCAAGCGCATCTTCTGCGCCTAGAATATCGGAGAGGATCGCATATTTATCGCCCTCAAGGATAAGTCCCATCGCAATTCCGGAGACAGGGCGTTGGATAGGCACGCCTGCATCCATCATGGCAAGGCAGCCGCCGCAAACGGACGCCATGGATGAAGAACCGTTTGATTCGGTGATGTTAGATTCAAGGCGGATTACATAAGGGAATGCTTCTTGCTTCGGCAAGATAGCCAGCAGAGCTCTTTCGGCCAGTTTTCCATGTCCGATTTCTCGACGGCCCGGGGCGCCGATGCGGCCCACTTCTCCGACTGAAAAAGGAGGGAAGAAGTATTGAAGATAGAAGCGAGCCAGCCCTTCGCCATTCAAATCCTCATAGCGTTGTGCGGAAGTTTCTCCTCCAAGGGTGCATACTGCAAGCGATTGCGTTTCTCCGCGAGTAAACAAAGAGCTTCCGTGAGTTCTGGGAAGGAAAGCTTGTTCAATGTGGATAGGGCGGATGTCTTTTAGTCCGCGCCCATCGATCCTTCGGCGCTCTTCCAGAATCATTTTTCTCATTAGAGAGGATTGGAGGTTTTTATAAGATAGAGCGACGTCTGTCTTCAGTTGTTTTGATTCTTCTCCTGCAGGAACGAGGGTCTTCATGACCGTTGCCTGGATTTCCGCCAAGGCGCTCTCTCTCTCCTGTTTGGAAGAGATGCGCAGCGCTGATTCGAGAAGAGTGGCTGCCGCTGCGTGGACTGCGTGATCGATAGTTTCCGGAATTTTGCGAATGGTATCGACTTTTTTGGATTTCCCCAGCTTTTTGCTCCAGGCTGCCAGATGATGGCAAAATTCTTTAATGGCGGTTTGTCCCATTTCAATGGCTTCAAGAACCTGTTCTTCGCTTAAGAAATCGCAAAAACCTTCAATCATTAAAATGGCATCTTCCGTTCCGGCGAGAATGAGATCGAGCTGAGATGTTTTCATCTCTTCGAGCGTTGGGTTGATCACGAAGCGTCCGTTGATTAAGCCCATGCGGACGGCGCCGATTGGCTTTAATAGGGGAATGTCTGATAGAACTAAAGCGGCGGAAGAAGCGCAGATTGCCAAGACATCGGGGATATGTACGCCATCATAAGAAAAAACATAAGAGAGCAACTGGACTTCGTTGTGATAGCCATCTTCAAACATAGGACGGATGGGCCGGTCGATCAAGCGGCTGGCCAAAATTTCCCGTTCCGTAGGGCGGCCTTCTCGTTTTAGAAAGCCTCCGGCTGTCCGGCCGGCAGAGGAATAGCGTTCTTGGTAATCGACGCGCAGTGGGAGAAAATCGACTCCTTCAGCGGCAGTCGATGCGGCGCACGCAGATGCAAAGACCATTGTTTCTCCGCAGCGCAAGATCACGGACCCATTCGCTTGGCGGGCTACTTGGCCGGTTTCCATGGTAAGATCTTGATTGCCTAGCTTGAATGTGATGGTTTCTCGGTGTAGCATGTGTATGTGTCTCCAAATTGGGGTGAACGAATGAGAGTAAAAGAATTGGACTTAAAAAACAAATGAGAAAAAGTGGGTAAGAAAAGGGGGAGGATTTCCCCCTTCAAGAAATTACTTTCTGAGGTTCAGGCGAACGATCAGGGTCTGGTACCGCTTGGTATCAGTAGAATTGAGATAATCGAGCAATTTCCTCCGTTGGCCGACAAGTTTCAGGAGGGCTAGGCGCGAGCTATGATCTTTCGGCGCTAGCTTTAGGTGCTCGGTAAGTTCCGCGATTCTTTCAGTTAAAATAGCGATTTGAACGTCGGCAGAGCCGGTGTCTTTTTCGTGTAACTGAAATTTTTTTGTAATTTCTTCCTTGGTACCTTTATCTAAAGACATCGAGGAGGTTCTCCGATTAATTGTTTGACTCAATACCGTTCATTGTAGCTGATTTTGGATAAACGTTCAACTCATTGCTTTTTGAGCCTAGGCATTGTATGCTCGGAGTCTGTTAAACCTATGGATGAATATGCAAAATCAATTTGTAACTATACAGCCTTGGCTGCCCGATGTGCTGGCGGCGATTAAGCGGGAAATTCGAACAGACCATTTGGCAAACAGCCTTTCTTTTGTGCGGGCGCACTTTGGCAATCGGCCGTTAAATAGGCTGACTTTTGAAGAAATTTTACCCGTATATGAAAAAAATTTACTGTCAGGCGATGAGGATTTGGCCGAGTGGGTTGTCAACCGCTGGGTCTTTAAACATGGCGATTTGTATGCGCATTTTGCAGAGCGTTTAGAGAAGATCGATGCCAATTATCACGAGCTTGAGCATTTAAGCGAAGAGCAAAGCGAACAAGTTCTGGAAGGGGCTGTGGCTCGTTTCGGAGCTATGTCCACCTATCTTTTTTCTGTTTTGAACCACGTCGTATTCCCTAAGACTGTTTTTGATCGCCTTAGGAGCGATGCAGAAAAAGAAGAGTCCGCCAAAAAAGTTGAGATAGAAGAGCGCAATGAGGCGGAGCGTGCAGCGGATTTGAAGATTCGCCATGAGAAAGAAATGGCTCGCATTCAGGAAAAATTCGAAAGCAAGATTTCCGGGATCATGAAGAAGTATACTGTCGATGTTGAAGCTCTGAAAAAACAGATTCGGGCCCTGCAAAAACAGATTTCTTCCCGATGATCGCCTCTGATTTGGTGTTCATGAAAGAGGCTCTGAAGGAGGCGAAAAAAGCCTTCGAAGCAGATGAAGTCCCCGTCGGAGCCGTATTGGTGTATGAGAATAGGGTGATTGCAAGGGGACACAATCAAGTGGAACAATTGCAGGACGCAACAGCCCATGCGGAAATGATTTGTTTGACTGCGGGAGCGTCTGCACTATCGAATTGGCGGCTTTCCGGAACGACCCTTTATTGCACATTGGAGCCTTGCCCAATGTGCGCGGGGGCGCTTCTTGCCGCCCGTTGCAATCGACTCGTTTGGGCCGCTCCCGACGTCCGATTGGGCGCCAACGGAAGTTGGATTGATCTATTTGCTCAAAAACATCCAATGCATACGCTGGAAATTACCTCGGGAGTCCTTGAAGACGAGGCGGCTTTTTTGATGAAGAACTTTTTCCAACAGAAGAGGAAACGTGGAAAACAAGACCCTTGCATTACTGGATGATTTGATTGCCTTTCAAAAGGAAAATCTTTTGAAAACAGCAAGGCGGATTTTGCCGCATGTTCATGTTACCGATGATGATTTGCTGCAGCCGAATGACTTTCCGGAGTTGGAGATGCACCCTCATTTTCGCTATGAAGAAGGTGTGCTCCATGGGTTCCAGGCGGCAAAAGCTGCGTACTTGGTTGAGAAGGGCCGCTAGCAGGTACTAGTGCTTCGACTTTTTTTCGGAAATTTTCTTCATTCTTATTTTCTCTTCAAGAGACAGGACCTCTTCCCCGTAAAGAGAAATCTTGGCTAGCATTGCGTCCATGAACTGATCATCGCTGAGGACGGGCTTTCCTGATTGAATGTCGTAGATCTTTGTATGGCGATAGGCCTTTTTTCCTATGTGTTCTACTTTTTCCAATGTCTTCAGTAGTGTATTTTCAAGAGGGGCCAAAAAATGGAATGGACTCCTTATCCTGCATGACAAAATGGTAAAAAAATATCCAAAAATCAAAGATCCGACATAGGCGAATAGAGGGA
>DALYFE010000003.1:0-1449 GCA_031972195.1 Chlamydiales bacterium
CTCGGAAAAAGTAGCCACTACTTCGGAGAAAATGCCAAAAGCAGGCAACACAAGGATATATACCTCAGGATGGCCCCATGCCCAGATCAGGTTAATGTACATCATGGCATTGCCTCCAAAATCGGAGGTAAAAAAATGCATTCCAAGAAGGCGGTCTAAAGAAAGCATGCCTAACGTTGCCGTCAAAATGGGGAAGGCGAAAATAATGAGGATAATTGAATTCAAAATCGACCAAACAAACAAAGGCATTTTCATCAGCGTCATCCCGGGACAGCGCATCTTCAAAATCGTCACTAAAAAGTTGATCGCAGTAAGCAGCGTCCCTACCCCTGCAATCTGAATGCTCCAAAGCCAATAATCTACCCCCACTCCGGGACTATACTCCAACTCGGACAAGGGCGGATACGAGACCCATCCGGTCCCTGCAAAATTACCAATCATCAAAGAAACGATCAAAAGCGCGTTCCCGACAGCGTACAACCAAAAACTCAAAGAATTTAAAAACGGAAAAGCCACATCGCGCGCGCCAATTTGCAAAGGGACAATAAAATTCATCAAGGCAGAGACTGCTCCCATAGCAACGAAAAAGATCATCGTTACGCCATGGGCCGTGAATAGCTGCTGGTAATGAGGCGACGATAGATATCCAAAGGAATCCCCAACCGATAAGACTTGCTGCGCACGCATCATCCCCGCGTCGACAAACCCCTTAAAGAGCATGACGATGGTCACGACCAGATACATGATCCCGATTTTCTTGTGATCAAGAGAGGTCAGCCATTCTGTCCAAAGCCACCCCCAACGCTTATAGTAGGTAAGCAAAGCGACCAGGGCCACGCCTCCCAAAACAATAGAAATACCAACCGAGGCCTCGATTGCATCGTGTTTAAACGCATCGATTGTCAATCTCCCAAAGAGCTTGCTATATTCAATGGCTGCAAACTGACTTTTAAGAAGCTGGCACAACATGATCTGTTCCTTGTTCCATAGGCATCATGTATTTCATGATGATCCAATCAAATAATCCGGAATCTGCCAGCGTGTACATAGCAACTGGCTGATATTCGCTAGGGCGCACTAATTTTTTATACTCATCAAGGCTCAACAAGCTGGACGATTGCTTCACGGATGCAATCCATTGATCAAATTCCTCTTGCGAGCTGGATTTAGCGGTAAACTTCATCCCTGCGAATCCCTTGCCGCTAAAATTTGCCGAGACGCCCTGATAAGTTCCCGGTCCATTTGCAATCAAATGCAATTTTGATCGCATCCCGGACATTGCATATACCTGTCCTCCAAGCTCCGGAATCCAAAATGAGTTCATAGGAGCATCTGCGGTAATTTCAAAATTGATCGGTGTTTGTTCCGGAAACTGAATAAAATTGACCGTGGCAATCTGGTAGTCGGGGTAAATAAAGAGCCATTTCCATTGAAGCGCTACCGCCTGAA
>DALYFE010000003.1:1459-9351 GCA_031972195.1 Chlamydiales bacterium
ATGCGCACCGGTTTTTTTTCTGAATCAAGAGGTTTGAATGGGTCCAATTCATGGCAGCTTCTCCAGGTAATGACCCCCAATATCAGGATGATCACTAAAGGAACTCCCCACCAAATCGACTCAATCAACCAGTGGTAGTCCCAATTGGGAGTATATTTTGCCCCCTTGTTGCCCGCTCGGTATTTCCAGATAATTGCAAATGGCAAGACCAGCGCCGGGATTACAACGATCAGCATCAGCAATGTTGACGTCATGAGCAAATCCCGCTGTTTTTCTCCAATCATTCCCTGGGGATTCAAAACGGCAATCCGATCGCTGTAGAACCAGACAAGTCCTATAGCTACAATACCAAACAAAACAAGAAGGAAGAAGGCGATTTTATTTCTTTTGTGCATAAACTGAAAAATTTCCCACCATTTTTTTCTTGTACAGAAAAATAAAATCGTTGTCTAGAAAGGAATGATATAAAAACTTAAGCAACTTATACCCAAAGAGGTTAAGAAATCGACTTCCGGAGCAGATGTGAATGGACAGCTCGGTTTTAAGACAGAGACGAGCCTAAAGCTGTCGGTTTATTACTACAGAAGAAGACCGGAATCAGAAATGGTCTTGTCACTCAAGGTCCTTAGAGACAATCTCTGATTTAACGTTTCGTCGAGTTTTTGGATTATTTTGGCCGAATTTTCGATTCAAAAATTGGGGGGCAATATCAACTTTCGTATATTGCCCCCAATTTTTGAATCGAAAATCGGCTCAAAAGAACCTAAAAATCGACTGAAATTTAATTCAGAGATAGTCTCTTAAGAAACTTTCTGGCTTTAGCTATTTGATCCGTATCTTCTTTTTTCTTTCTTGCCATTTGGCATAGTACGCTTAATCGAGGCTGATCTTCAAAAAACTTAAGATGTTTAATCATGAACCTCCAAAAAAGAGCATCCCAAATTGCACACCAATCCCCTCTGGGGTAATCGCTCATCTTCAGAATGTAATTAGATCCGCTAAAATAGGGTTTTGTCGTCATCATTCCCCCATCTGCATATTGGCTCATTCCATAGACATTGGGGACCATTACCCAATCATAGGCGTCGATAAAAAGTTCCATAAACCACCTGTAGATTGCATTGGGGGAAATTTCAGAGATCAAAAAGAAACTCCCCAAAACCATCAATCGTTCAATATGATGCAAGTAAGCGCTTTGCATCAATTTCCCAATCGTCTCATCTATAGGCAAAATTCCCGTGGACCCATCATAAAATGCTTTCGGCATTTTTCTTTCATGTCCAAAAAAGTTCCCTTTTCTTTGCTTCTCTCCAATCGCGTGGTAAACTCCTCTAACAAACTCGCGCCAGCCGATTACCTGTCTGATAAACCCTTCAAGACTGTTGAGCGGCACTTTCTGTTTATGTGCATAGGCCATCGTCTCTTTGATCACAAGATCCGGCGTTAATAAGCCTACATTGATCAACATCGAAAGATGGGAATGGAAAACAACTTCCCCTCCTCGAACAATCGCATCCTCATAATCCCCAAAAAGCGGAATCCGTTCCCGAAAAAAGATCCAATCGATTTTCTAAAAAATCTTTAAGCGCAAGCTTCGCCTCTTTATGGGTTGTTGCATAAACAAAATGATCGATATTCCCCGGATGATCGGAATATTTTTTCTTCACATATGCAATCGCTTGTTTTGCCACTTGATTTTTCCCGAAGACTGCGGGACTTGGCAGTTTCAGCGATTTAGGAAGTTTTCTTCTGTTTTCCTTATCGAAACTCCATTTACCGCCCAAAGGCTTTCCTCTCTCGTCAACCAAGAGATTGAGTTTTTTTCTTTGATAGATGTAAAAAGTATCGCAACTAAAATGCTTCTTCCCTTTGAAAAGATCTTCAAATTCCTTGAGGGTTGTTAAGAAAAGAGGCGTTTGGACTATTTCAAGACCCACCCCCTGCTCTTTGACAGCCGCTTTGAGCCTTCTTTGCAGTGCAATATCATCGAGCTCTGCAACATGGATTGAATCAATTTTACCATGATCGAAAATCGATTCGAGATCTCCCTCTATGTAGCAAGTTTTGTATCCCTGATCTTTCAAAAACTGTTGATAGTTTTTCAAAGACGCTCGATGAAAGGCGAGTTTTTGTTTATGAAAACGAAATTCTGAAAAAAACCGCCGATCTTCTATTAAAAAAATCGTCCTCTGTTTTTTCAAACAGGGGTGATGCTCAAAAAGATGGTGGGGAAATATACAGACCGCTTCCATTACCGATTTAAACTCCAAATGATGAAATTTAAGATTGCTGCATAACAAGTCCAAAGAAAGTAAGGGACCAATAAAATGGCAGCGACTCTATCTAATCGATAAAAGGCTCTGATATTGAATATGAGGAAAATCAAAATGGCTCCTATATCGATCAGTCCGAGGAGAGGACTGCGTAAAAAGAAAAAGAAAAAAGACCAAAACAGATTGCACGCAAGCTGCAGTCCATAGAACATGAACGCCATCTGTTTTGAAGCCGGTTCTTTAACATGGATTTGATACACACGCCAACCGGCAATTGCAATCATCACATACAAAATCGTCCAGACAGGCCCAAAAACATAGGGAGGAGGATTCCAGGTAGACTTTTGCAAAGTCGGATACCAATCTTTCACAGAGGACATCGTGAGCATATGTCCTACCCACTCGATCAAGATGATAAGAAGAATGAACAGTAAAAAAGATGAGATATTTTTCCGAACACCCACAACAAGCTCCCTGTAAAAAAGTGCGACTCTATTTTACATAGCAGAAAAGGATTATTTTCGTCCTTGTCGCACCGGACCTCTTTTGAACGGGCAGCTTAAGGCCCGAGTCCCTCTTCTTTAGAGCAGGGTCGAGCGAGCTACCTATCCGGCCGGGCCAAAGAACTTGAGACTCCTTCTCTTCGGGAAGGAGTTGTTCCAATCGATTTTACAGTTCTTTTGAGCCTCTTTTAAGAGAGAGTTCTTAAAAAGATAGATTTTTTTCAGACTGCTGTTATTTACAACAAACTAAGCGTAATGAAAACGATCGAAGAAATTCCAAATGTTGTTTAAAAACATGGAAAAAAATGCAGCGCACCCGTTGGTGCGCTGGGAAGAAATTCATTTAGGCATAAATTCGAGCAAATATCTGAGACTGCCCATTTTTTGCAGGGGCTGCTGGAGCGGCTTGCGACTGCCCATCCCTTGCAGGCGATGCCGGCGTTGCCTCTGACTGCTCGTCTCTTGCAGGCGATGCAGGTGTTGCTTCCGATCCTGTCAGAGAATCGATATCAGAGAACGCTTGAGACCCTTGAAGCGCGGGCTCTGCCGGAGCTTGAAGAGAAGCCGGCTCAACAACGGCGCTTGTTAATGAATTATTACTGAAATCTGAATAACTTGATACTGGGCTTATAGACATATTAAAACTCCTTATTATGTACAATTAACTAATACCCCACTTATTCATTATATAAAGATTTTATTTAAATGTAAATAACGGATATTACAAGAATCTCCTTATCAAAGAGTTGCAGACAGAAAAAAGCATCTATTTTGAAGGGGAAATCTTACAAAACCTACTGATTTTTAATGGGATAATAGAGAGATGGTTCTGAATTGCATGCAACGAGACGCTACTAAGAGACAAGGCAATCACAACACTGCATGAGCTGTTTGATGAGCCTATTGCAGTGTCCGATCATCTCAAAGGTCGGAAGAGGTAGGATTCGAACCCACGGACCCCGCGAAGGGCCTCCTGTTTTCAAGACAGGCGCAATCGGCCACTCTGCCACTCTTCCAGAAAAAGAAATAGCATACACTTTGTACGAAAAGTATTCAACTACAGAGTCAAGGAAACTGCGAAAGGAACCGAGAATCGTTCTCGGTAAACAGACGAATATCAGGCACGTCGTATTGCAAAATCGCAAGACGCTCAATCCCCATTCCCCATGCGTATCCTGAATAAACTTCCGGATCAATATTTGCTTTTTTTAGCACATTGGGGTGGATCATCCCGGTGCCGAGAATTTCCAACCATCCGGTATGTTTGCAAATACGGCATCCACTCCCCTTGCAAGCGGTGCAGCGGACATCCACTTCCATCCCTGGCTCCACAAAAGGAAAATAGCTGGGACGAAATCGTGTTTGCGCAGTCTCTCCCAAAAATTTGCTCAAAAACTCATCCATAGTGGATAGCAAATCGGCAAACGTGACATGCCGATCAATGTAAAATCCTTCTACTTGATGAAAAAAGACATGGGAGCGAGCCGAAATATCTTCATTGCGGAACGCACGCCCCGGAGCCACAATGCGAATAGGAGGAGAAAACTTTTCCATCGAATGGACTTGCACATTGCTCGTATGCGTGCGAAGCAAAAGATCGCTGCCAAAATAGAATGTATCCTGCATATCCCGAGCAGGATGGTCCGGAGCAAAATTCAGACCCTCGAAATTATAATAGTCCGTATCAACATCGGGTCCCAACCGAACAGAAAATCCCATCCCAATTAAAATATCTAAAATTCTTTGAAGAGTTTGATTGATTGGATGGGCCTTGCCGGAGAAACGGCGTCGCCCGGGAAGAGTCGCATCAAGCCACTCTCTTTCAAAAGCAGCAGACATCTCCTCATCTTGAAGACGGGATAACGTATTCGAACAATGGGATGAAAACTCTTCTTTCAGAACATTGATCAACTTGCCCAGATGGGGACGTTCTTCGGAAGAGCAATTCTTAAGGTCCTGCATCAAGGACTGAATGGGACCTTTCTTTCCGAGATACTTGACCTTCAGCTGTTCAAGATCTTTTGTTGAAGAGATCTCTCTAAGTTCGCCCATGAAGAATGTGCGAAGCTGTTCGATCTGCTCGGAAAGAGAAGGCATGAAACCACTTTAGCTAGTAAGTCCTTGTTTCGCAGATGCGGCAATCGCGCTAAATGCAACAGGATCGCTGATTGCAAGATCAGAAAGCCACTTGCGGTTGATAATGCAGCCGCTGCGCTTTAATCCATTGATCAGTTTGCTATAAGAGAGTCCATTCAGCTTCGCACCAACTCCAATCCGTGTAACCCAAAGGCTGCGGAAATCGCGCTTGCGGAGCTTTCTATGGACATAGTTATTGGCCAATGCCGTCATTAAAGCATCTTTGCTAAGTTTTACGTGATTTTTTCGATCGCCGTAAAACCCACTGCAACTCTTAAGCAGTTTTTTTCTTCTTGCGCGGGATGCTACCGCATTTGTAATACGTACCATACTCTCTCTTAGACTCCCATCATGATCTTAAACATTTTTACTTGACCTTCGTCGACAAGCCGCGATTGAGCCAATTTACGCTTTCTGTTCGCGCTTTTTTTCGTCAAAATGTGGCGGCGGCCAGGACGGGTCCTTTTCAATTTGCCCGTTCCAGTCACTTTAAACCGAGCTTTTACAGCTTTGCGGGTTTTCATTTTAGGCATGACTTTTCTCCTTATTCACTTGTTCGGCAGTGCCAGAACTAGGTTTTAGTTTCTTTCCACCCGGAGACAAAACAGTTGTAATCGTTCGCCCCATCATCTTAGGGGGTGATTCTACAGTCGATATATCGGAAAGATCATCGCAAAATTCCCGAACAACCTTCTCTCCCAGGTCAATGTGGAGCATTTCTCTTCCGCGAAACATAATGGAGACGCGCACTTTGTTGCCCTTGATCAAAAACTCTCGGGCATGCTTTACCTTCGTCTGAAAATCGTGCGTATCAATGTTCGGTTTGAGCTTAACTTCCTTAACCTTGATCTGTACTTGCGCCTTTTTACTATCTTTTTCTTTTTTCTGTTGATGATATCGAAATTTTCCGTAATCAATGATTTTTGCCACGGGGGGTTTCGCTGTTGGAGCAATCTCCACCAAATCTAACCCAGCCTCTTCAGCTTTTGTCAAAGCGTCGCGCAAGGACATTACCCCAAGCTGTTCTCCGGTTTCGGACACAACGCGCAACTTATCTGCTCGGATTTCTCTATTGATTCTCAATGCTGTTCACCGTTAATTAGTTTTTCACCTAAGTTCGACCCACAAGTAGACTTTTCTAACAAAAGCGCTAATAATCTTTCAACAGAAGCCTTGATAACAAAGCCCTCGGCTACCTTTTCCACGGAAAAAGCGGGCCAATTCCGACCCAAGTTATCCTCTACCAAAAACTCTAGCCGGGGAGCTCTAACTTCCCGATCTAATCTCATCTCAACTTCCTGACCCGGCAAAGCTTCAAAAAATGCTTGCACCTCTCTATCGGATCTCTTACGACCCAGGAGAGATAGACGATACCGAAAGCCTAAAATATTAAGTGTTTTGCCCGTCATTTGCAAGAACGAAATCAATTTCGCTTCATATTCCTTGGAAAAAGCAAAACAACTAACCCGAATTTGAGCCCCCCCATCCCCTCCCAACAGCCCGACATCGGGATCCCAGGGAAACTTGGGCGCTTCATAAATTTCAGCTAAAACAGAGGCTCCGGCCTCTTTATTCAAAGCTTTTCTTAAAAAACCTGCTGACTCGAGGTCCGGGAAGGCCACTTCCATGGCGCCGGAAAAGAGAGAATCCCGAACAATATCGATAAGGGCCCGCATCTTCTTTAAGCCGGCAGAAAGCCAGACGAATTGCCCATCGACGATGCGCCAACAGCCAAGAGACAGCCCCGATGCCACATGGCTTGTATCGGAGTATGCTCGAAATTTTTTAAGGAATTTTTTTAAATCCTCTTTACTCGAAAAAGCACATCCCGTCATTCGGATCAGCCCTTCCAAAGTATTTTGCATCGGCCAAATTTTAAACGCGGACAAAAGAGAAATATTTTCTATATGAGGCCCGGGGCTCAAATCAATGAAAGAGCCAATTTGAACCATCTCAACCAATCCATCGCCTTCGAGTTGGTCTGCGCGAGAGTAAAGCTCTTTCTTTAAAAGAAACTCTCGAGCGCTAAAGGGAACCATCTCAAAAGTTTTAACCTCCCTTTTCTCGCGAACAATTTGACGCATTTTCTCTTCAATCAAATATTCGACTTCTGGAGGCAGCGGATGAGCGGAACGAAACCAATAGGAAAACCCGATCGAGTTAGGCTCCCCGCCTAACAGATCAATCCCCGGAAATAATTCAAAAAGAGCCGCAGCGGCGACTTCTGCTGCAGTATTGTTCAGCGCATTGATAATAGACCTCTTGGGTCTGACTAAGTTTATTCCATCTCAAAAAGAAATGGGGTGTAGCTGACTCGAACAGCCGACCTCCACGATGTCAACGTGGCGCTCTAACCAACTGAGCTAACACCCCAAAAAACAGGGATATCATACTAAATTCCCAAATAGCAGGCAACAAATCATTACAAGCAAGCCGCCGCAACAAAGGTAAGGGCCAAAAGAGCGAGTACTGCGCCAGCTGTAGATCCATGAGATCTGGGCGAATAGGAATAATCGGAATCATAGCAATAAGTTCTTTGACAAATCGGGGCGCTGCATCGATACGCGTCCGTTTCGCAATAACTGCCAAGCCGATCGGAATAACAAGCAGTTCTTGTTCCGGGAACATGGCGCGTTTCACAAACTCGGCTTCCAAAAAAACCGGGACGGCAAGTGGTCACAGTTACGGGAGGATTTTGTGAATAGCAAGTAGTTCTTGTTCCGGGAACATGACGCGTCTGGCCACGGCTGCCAAATGAACCGGAATTCGGCGCAGGCACGCTAAAACGAAAATTTGTGGAACGAGGAAGCGGACAAGTCATAACAGTCTCCTATCTCGAGTCAAAACAGACTAATTGTTTTAAAAGTTTACGACAAGATAAAATGGATCTCTTTCGAAACTAAGGTTCAGTCGATTTTGCGGTTCTTTTGAGCTGCTTTTCGATTTCAAAAATTGGGGGCCATATACGAAAGTTGATATT
>DALYFE010000003.1:9361-19989 GCA_031972195.1 Chlamydiales bacterium
AAAATGTATTGGCTGCAATGTCTTTCTTCAGGAGACGTTGCCGTCGACGCTACTTGCGGCAATGGCCATGACACATTATTTCTTGCAAAACTGCCTCTCTCAGCCCTCTTCTCGATCGACATTCAGCAAACTGCGATTGAAAATACGCAAAGGTTATTGCAAGCGAATCTATCTCATGAAGAACTCGGCCGGATACATCTGCGCTGCCTATCCCACGAAAACTGGGAACTGGTTTCCTTCCCGCAGCCTCCGCAGCTGTTCATCTATAACTTGGGATATTTGCCAAGAGGAGACAAAACCCTCACAACACAGACGGCAACGACACTCTCCAGCATCAAAAAAGCTTTAACGCTCGTTAAAGAAGGCGGCTCCATCTCCATTACCTGCTATCCGGGACATGACGAAGGAGAAAAAGAAGAACGGGCGCTTTTTCTATTTGCGCAATCACTTCCCGCAAAGCAATGGCAAGTTTGCCATCACCGCTGGATCAATCACGCCGTAAGGTCCCCGACTCTGCTCTGGATCACAAGGCTCTTCAATTCCCAATAAAGCTCTCGCTTCCGCCATCAGATAAAAACTTCCACACACAACTTTTTTACATGGACCATGGATTGCAAGGGCCTCTTGCAATGTCTCGTTTCCAAAAAAAACAAGACGTGGATGGAGACCTACAAAATGAATGGTTTCAGCAAATGGGCGGATTAAATCCACGCACAATTCCCATTGCTTTTCCTTAGAAAAGCCAACAATAAAATGAAATTTTTCTCCTGGAAAATGGATTTGAAGCGCCTCGATCAGCTTTTGAAATCCATCAGGGTTATGCGCCACATCGAGAATTACATCGCCGATCCGCTCAAATCGACACTTGGGCCTTTGCTGCAATCCTTTCTCAATCGATCCATCCGACACGCCTAAATACTTAAGAGCAGTTCTGGCAATCGCGCAATTTTCTTCATCATAAAAACTCTTTAGCGGAGTTGCAACTGCATCCGCGAATGGAAAAAATGGCGCCGCACTTGGTCCTACAATGAGAGGAACCCCGTCTCGAACAATCCCCGCTTTTTCTTTTGCAATCTTCTCTAAAGTAGATCCCAAAATCGCCATGTGGTCATAGCCAATGGACGTAATGACTCCAAGAGATGAATCGATGACATTGGTTGCGTCAAACCTTCCCCCGAGGCCCACTTCAACCACAGCCCAGTCAATGTGCGAGGCTTTAAAAAAAAGAAAGCTAAGAGAAGTGAGCAAATCAAAAAACGACAAATCCTCTTCAATCATATTAAAAAGAGGTGGAAGATACTTCAAAACAGCCTCTTCGGGGATCATTTCTCCATTCACCCGGATCCGTTCGCGCACGGAAGAGATATGAGGCGATGTGTAAAGTCCCACGCGATATCCATCCGACTGCAAGGCGCCGGCAATTTTTGTTGCAACAGATCCCTTTCCATTGGTTCCCGCCACATGAACCGAACGAAATGCACGGTGAGGCTCGCCCAACATCTTGTCTAATTTTTGAGCAGCCTCAAATGTTTTAGAGCCTCTTCCGGGAAAGGAAAATAATTTTTGCAATACTTCCGAATAATCCATAGCGTTAAGATAGCGCCGCAAGTGCATTGAAAGTAGACTCTCCCACCCAGGATGCTCCCAAGCAAATATGAGGCTTAATACTTCCGTGGTAATCAGAACCGCCGGTCACAATCCAGCCCCTCTCCTCTGCAATTTTTAACCAGGGAAGCTCAAGCGCTTTATTCTTATTGGAGTAATAACATTCGATCCCATCGAAATGATGGGCGAGAATTTTTTTAAGAAGCGATCCTTTTTTGTAAACATGGGGATGCGCCAGAACAGCTTTGCCTCCTGCCTTGCGAATCTGCTCGATCGCTTCTTGAGGAGTTAATCGAAACCCGGAGACCCAGCAGCTCGCGCCGTCTTTCAAATATCGTTCAAAGGCTTCTTGGATCGAGCCTACGTGCCCTTTTTTTACTAAAAATGCAGCAATGTGGGGCCTTCCGACGGAGTTTCCCTGCAACAGCTCTTCATCAATGTGAATATTGCGGTCCGCCAATTTTTTTAAAATGGCCCGGTTTCTTGCCGAGCGCCTCTCTTGCATTTCCTTTAGGAACGTAGACAATGCAGGAGATGCAAGATCATATCCATATCCTAAAATATGAACGGGCGCGCCTTCGTATTCCGAGGAGATTTCAACACCGGTCAAAATACGGATCGAAAGACTCTCAGCCAAGGCAAACAGTTCGGGAGTATAGGCTGCAATCGTATCGTGGTCTGTGATGGACAGACCTTGCAGCATCGCAACTTTTGCTTTGCGCAACAGTTGCAACGGATCATCGGATCCATCCGAACAATTGGAATGGCAATGCAAATCAGCTCGAAATAGATTCATCGTTCCCAATCATTCGAATTTCCGGTTCCAAGCGAACCCCTGTTTTTTCATGTACTTGTATTTGAATTGTCCGAATCAAAGCAATGACATCAGATGCCCTAGCCTCTCCTCGATTCACAATAAAATTCGCATGCATTGCAGAGACTTCTGCATCTCCCACCCGCAATCCTTTAAGGCCGCAGCGATCAATTAACGCTCCCGCGCTCATTGGGTCGGGATTGCGAAACACGCATCCGGCGCTCTTTTCTTTCAGAGGCTGAGTATCTATACGCTTTTGCAGGATCTCCAACTGAACTCGGCGGGCTTCCAAATTCGATGTTAATACAAAAGAGGCGGAAAGGACCGCCCCGGACATTTTCTGAAATGGAGAGCTCCGGTAGGAAAAATCCAGCTCTTTTCTAAAAAATTTCCTTTCATTTCCATCGATGTCCAGATAGACGACAGAGTCTAGTCGATCACAAGTCTCCGCACCATGGGCTCCCGCATTCATAAAGACAGCGCCCCCCACAGAGGCCGGGATTCCGGAGGCAAACTCCAGGCCGCTCAACCCTCTTTTTGCCGACTGGATCCCCAGCAAGGAAAACGGATACCCGGCGCCTGCCGAAACAAGATCCCCGTCCCAATGGCAAAAATCAATCCGGTTCAACAAAACGGCTCCCTGAAACTCAGAGTCGCTAAATAAACAATTGGAACCCTTGCCAAGAATAAAAAAAGGAATATGACGATCCCTACAGAATAAAAATGCCTCTTTCATCTGTGCGGATGTTCGGATTTCAGCAAAATAACGGATCTGGCCGCCGATGCCGAAAGTAGAAAATTCACTAAGTCGCCGGTTGTTCTGCCAGCTCAAGACCATGTTTATATACCCCGTCTAAGATTGCATTGACAAAGTTCGCGCTTTCGGGAGTCCCGAATTTACGAGTCAGTCGAATGGCCTCTGCAATCGCTACCTTCGGGGGTAAAGAAGAGTCATAAAAAAGTTCAAAAAACCCAAGGCGCAAAGCGCATTTTTCAGATGAAGAGATTCGATCGAATTGGTATTCCTGAGATGTTAAACGAATTTTTTCATCAATCTCTGCAAGCTTTGAAAGGATTTGAGACGCCCGATCATACGCCTCGAGGACAGCTCTTTTTGTTACCTTTAATTCAGCCATCAGCATCAAAGATGTCTCATCTAAATCCGGCTGGAATTCCGAACTAAACAAGATCAAAAAAACAATTTCTCTGAATTTTTGCGGGGGTAATGCCATAATCCTCTCTTAGGGGCGGGAGTATATCAGATCGGCTCTCAATTTTCACAGATCAAATATTTTTTATTCATAAAACAGCCGGGCGATACCAATTTCTAGGGTTCCTTGCAAATTATTTTATAAGTTGTTAGGGTGACTATACTAAAACAACCTGAAGAATTGGGAATTTGACAAGGCCCCTGCTTTAAGCTTTTTGCTCCGGACCTAGCCTTTGTTTATAAATAGTGAAGGCAAAAAAATGCTGCAGGGCCGCCGCCTTCAAAAACCGATCCTTCAGGTTGTTTTGGTATAGCCCCCGCCTCTTGGAGCAATTTATGCTTGGAATTTTTCTTGATACAGAAACAAACGGTTTAAATTCGCAGATCCATAAGATTCTTGAATTAGCTTTTAAGATTGTAGATTTAAAAACCGGAAAGGTTCAGGAAGAATACGAAACAGTGATTGCTCAACCTATCGAGGCTTGGGAAAAAAGCGATCGGGAAAGCTTGCGCGTGAACGGATTTTCCTGGAATGAAGTCGAAAAAGGAAAACCCATCGCTCAAACATCGCAAGAAATCATCGCCATTTTCACAAAATGGGGCATCCGCCGTAAAAAAGCCGTTTTCATCTGCCAAAACCCCTCATTCGATCGTGTTTTTTTCTCTCAGTTGGTCGATCCGGATACACAAGAAATGTTAAGCTGGCCCTATCATTGGCTTGACTTGGCATCGATGTATTGGTCAAGAGCTATGCATTTGGCAATACAGAAAGAGGGCCCATTTCCTTGGGACACCGGATTTTCAAAAGATTTGATTGCAGCATCTTACCATCTTCCTGGGGAAAAGAAACCCCATCGGGCGATGAACGGCGTCTCTCATCTTCTCCTCTGCTATCAAGCTGTTGTCGGCTTTCCCACGCAACAATCATAAACCACTTCACCTACTATAGATAAACAAAACCGAACAATTTAATTAGATTAATTAATATTTTTATATAATAATCAAGTTAAAAGAATGGGTTTTTTGTTATGACAACTCCAGCCGGCGGAGCCAATGATCCTATTGTATCCGAACTCATGAAGAAACTCGATCGGGCTGAAGCAGCGTTGAGCTCAGGGTCTGCTCTACCAAAAGAATTAACCTCATCCATTCATGAATCTGCGGAAAAAGTCAGAGTATACTCTGCCGGGCCTTCCAGAAATCCCAAATTGCAAGACCGGGCCAGCTCGGTAAAATATGCTCTCAATCGCTTGGACAAAGGAATTGATAAACCTGATACGCAGGCTCAAATTACAGCCATTAAAAGTACAAAGGCCTTTTTAACGCATAACTTGGGTGTAAAAGGATCTGCGCCGGCCAGTCAGATTTTCCCCGGCTCTATCGGCGTCGACGAGGTATGCCAATATATTCAACACCCCACTTCGCATCCTCACTGGATCCGCTTTCAAGAAAACATGAATCGGTCTTTTCCCAAGATGACGGAAGCTCAAGCGCAAGAAGTATTTCGACAAACCTTATGCGGGATTACCTGGAACTTATTGAAGACGATGCCCCTGGAAACTCTGGTTCAGTGGAATCCGAAAGGAGCCCCTCCGGAGGTATTAAAGATTCGAGATAGTTTAATTGAATGGCAAATACAAGTAAGACAAGAATATGGGGCTGCTGTAGCGACTCTTAAATCTTTGCAAATCAGTGATCCGAAGCTGCAAAAAGAGATTGATGCCCTCGACTTAAATCCGGCAAATATAGATGAGGCTTTCAAAAAAGCGCAGATATTGGTCGATAAAGTGAGGCAAACCCCATCCGCCTGGGAAGCGATGTCTAATGATCAACACCAAGAGCTCAATGGATTTTCTCCGGCGCCTCCAGTTGCCAAAAGCGGTCTCGCCAGTTCAGCGAACATCTATTCCGCCGTCCAGCAGCATACGATGGCGACTCGATCGGGAAGAGGGGGAAATCCTTACTTTGAACATGCTCTTCAAGAGATCCGCAGCCATGATAAAGACGCCTGCCAATCCTTAGATCCGAAATTCCGGCGTGCCCCTGTATCTCTTTGGGGGGGCGGAATAGAAATTTCAAACCATGCTCATGATTCAGGATATCAGGTGCTCGAACACTCAAAATTAGGAGCGGCTTTTAATGGAGTGCAGCTTCATCCCAGCTATCCTACTTACGAACCCCTTTGGGAGCGTTTGTCTCAAGAGTTCGTGCGTTACCATGTCGAGTCTCAAAGACACAAACATCCGAAATCTCCGCCTGAACTGACAATCCATACCAGAACTCTGAACCAGTATAACATCGGACAGATGATCGAGTTGCCCACGGCGCTGGGAATTTCTCAAAAAGGGAGCGAAGCGAAACTCCAATTACATATCCATCCTATGGCCACAGACGACTCAGGGAAAGCAATCCGTTTGACGCCGCTCAATACCGTGGTCACCCTAAGCCAGGAATCAACGGAATTATTGAAGCCCTTGCAGGAACTGTTTCTGGGGTTTTACGAAGACTACAAAGCCTTGCAAGAAGCTTTTGAAGCTAGCAAGAAAAATCCAAATCTTGCTCCGCCGAAAGATTATGAAGCAAAGCGCGTTCTTATCAATGCAAATCTCTGGGGAATACAAGAAGCTAGAAAGATCGAAGCCGAACAACGGGGAGATCCTCCCCCTTCAAACCTTAGCCGCATCGAGCCATGGCCCATGATCGGATCATCGGGCCGTAGTAAAATAAACCCCAACCGCCCAAGAATGGTTTGATCAAAAAAAAATGAGAGAGCCTGTAAGAGACAGGCTCTAAGGCTCTCTCTTCTAATCAATAACTCATCTTGTTTAATTGGACCTTGCCGCGGAAAATGCGGTACACCCAAAATCCATAAGCCAAAACAAGAGGAACCCCTATGATCACAACAACTAACAAATTCATGAGAGTTTTGTGAGTAGATGCTGTGTTATAAATGGTCAAACTATTGGTCAATGGATCAATGGTCGATGGAACAATTACAGGATAGGTTCCAAAACCATAAAGGATCAGCAAAAGGGCCAAGCATAAGCATGAAGAAACAAATGCCCAGCCGTCATTTTTCTTCTTCACCTGATAGAAAATATTGGCAATTGCGGCAAACGCCAAAATTGGAAAAATCACCAAATAAGGCATCTCTTTAAACCTGGCGACCATGTGAGGCGCATGCAGCCAAGTCGAAATCGTAGATAGAGTGAAAAAGCAAATAAAAACAAAGACCGCAGGTCCGATCCATCTACGGACCGTCTGATGAGTTGGTCCCTCAGTTTTCATTGTAAGAAAAATCGCTCCATGCATTGCAAACAAAGAAACCGCGGTAATCCCAATCAAAATCGAATAGGGGCGTAAAAAATCTGAGAAAGATCCAACATAATCTTGAGAGGCATTCAGAGGAATTCCTTCCACCATATTTCCAATCAATACTCCCAAAATAAATGCGACCAAAATACTGGAAAATGCAAAGACAACATCCCAAAGATTGCGCCAAATGCTCGATTCCCTTTTACTTCGGAATTCAATCGCTGCAGCTCGGAATATAAGTCCTGCAATTAAAAACATGAGAAGCGTATAAAATCCCGAGAAAATCGTTGCGTATGCATTGGGAAACCCTGCAAAAAGTCCTCCCATGACAATCACAATCCAAACTTCATTGCCGTCCCAGACAGGTCCGATCGCATTCAAAAACACCCGCCTCTGCGTGTCATTTCGAGCTAGCAAGTGAAGAGCGCCCACTCCAAGATCAAACCCATCCAACACCACGTAGAAAAGGGCCGCAACCCCGATCACCCCATACCAAAGCGTTTCCAGCATATTATATCCCCTTGTGTTTGAGAAGGTTTCGATACTGCTCATCTTCTACAGCCGATTCTTCTTCAGGTCCATGCTTAATTTTCCGATCAAGCAAGAAAAGAAACAGGACAAACAAAAGAAGATAAATTAATGAAAACATCCAAATGGACCCATGCACCTGCTCCGGACGAATGGCTGAAGAAACTCCGTCGGCCGTTCTCAAAATTTTCCAAACGATCCATGGCTGACGTCCAACCTCTGTGGAGATCCAGCCCGACTGCTGAGCTATGTGCGGCAGCAGAACAGAAAAAATCATCGCCCAAAGAAGCCACTTCTGCTTGGGAAGAGTATTTTTTTTCCAATACCAAACTCCAAACGCAACAATTAAAAACATCAGCACCCACATCATCACCATCAAATGGTACGTTTGAAAAACCAAAGGAACATTAGGCCACTCATCGCGAGGAATTTGATCTAATCCCGTAACAGGGGTTTTTAAATTGCGATAGGTCATCAAACTCAAGGCGCCAGGAATCTTCAAAGAATGCACTTCCTCGGTTTTTCCATCGACCCAACCGATGACAGACACCGGGGTAGATGGCTCTGTCTTATAAATCCCTTCAAAAGCCGCAAGCTTCGCCGGCTGAAATTTTGCAATGAGCCGAGCGCTGCTATCTCCGGAAACCAATTGCAAAACCAATGCGATGGCAGCTACGACAAGACCGATCCGCATCATTGAACGAGCAACTCCCAGATGCCGTTTTCTCAGCAAATAATAGGCGCTCACGCTAATGACAAAAAATGCGCCTGTCAGCCAACACGCTAAAATCACATGGCAAAGGCGATCTATGGTAGAGGGATTGAAAACCATCGTCCAAAATTCTGAAATCACAGCTCTCGGTCCTAAAGGTCCCTGCTCAATCACGTGTCCGGCGGGCGTCTGCATCCATGAGTTTGCAACAATGATCCATACAGCGCTAAAATGGGCTCCAAGACAAACGCAAATCGTTGAAAAGTAGTGCAGCCTAGGTCCTACTCGGTCCCATCCAAACAACAAAATGCCTAAAAAGCCTGACTCAAGAAAGAAGGCGAACACCCCTTCGGCGGCAAGAGCGCTTCCAAACACATCTCCGACAAATCGGGAATATTTCGCCCAATTTGTTCCAAAAGCAAATGTCTGCACCAACCCGGTGGCAACTCCAAGAGCAAATACAAGGGAGAAAATCTTAATCCAAAACGTTGTCATTTCTTTGTATTTAATCTTTTTAGTTCTTAAATACATTCCTTCCATAATAACCAACATCAAACCAAGACCTATACTAATTGGAGGAAATAAATAATGAAAACAAGTATTGAGAGTAAATTGAATTCTAGAAAGAAAGAGAACATCCATCCTAACGCTCCTGCAATGTATCCCACCCTTTTGTTGAATTTTTATTTTAAAGTCAATCACAAAATACGGTATAGGAAGATATATGATTCCTCGCAGCACCATTTACCTTCTTCTGGGAAGCCTTCCTCTTTTTGCCGGAATCAACTTTCGCGCTCTTTCTTTAAATGATGCGGAAGATTTAGCCCTTGAATGCAACAAACAGCTCCTCATTGCCCAAGAACAAACTCTTGAAGCTCTGGAAAGAAAGCTGCAGGCCGTATCCAGATGGCTCCCCTCTATTGTTTACTATGGTGAGTTTCGAGGAACGCAAAAAAAAGAAGATTTTTTTAACGTTTATAGTGCGATCGAATCCTTCACTCCAAGCAACACCGGATACAGCAGCATTTTTCAAATGGACCAGCCCTTATTTTCTACAGACCTCATCTTTGGCCTAAAGTCGAAACAGCTGGAAGCCAAAAGCTACGAATGCAGACAGGCAAATACAAAAAACGAACTGCTTTTTGCCGTAAGGCAAAGTTATTATGCCGTCGTTTCCCTAAATATCTCATTGCAAATACAAAAAGAAAATATCGACTACCTTTCCTATGCGCTGCAGCAACAGCAAGGAAAACTCGATGCAGGGAGCGCCACGCCCTATGAGGTCAATCAAAACAAGGTAGCTGTCACCAATGCCATTTCAGCGTATTACGCCACCCTCAAAGATTTAAAAAATGCAAGAAATGCGCTGATTTTAACATTAGGGATCGATCCCCTGCTCGAGCCATCGATTCAGCTTTCAGAAAAAACTATTCCACTGCTATCCATTCCGGAGACTTCAGCGAAACTCCAGCAGCTTGAAGGGAAATATCGCTACCCAGGAACCACATTTCCCACCACATGCGATATCTTAAAGCATATCGATCAGATTGAAGAACTAAAAGAGCTCACGTTGTTTACCGAAAAGGATGTCCGCAGCTATATCGATTTGGCCCTGTCTTTGCGCCCGGATCTTCAGACCCAAAAATTGCAAATGGACATTTCCCAGCAAAACCTCAACGCAAAAAAAGGCACCTACCTGCCAAAGATCGATAGCTATGCTCGTTTTTCTTACAACGATAACATCATCGGCCCTGTCCCATTCGGATCGCAAAGCTACAATTGGGTCGGAGGGTTCATCCTAAGCTGGAACCTCTTTGACAGCCTGCTCAGAGAGCATGAAATTAAGGAAGCGCGCTATATCAAACAATCCTCTCAGATTGGTTTTGAAAAAGAATTGCAGAAAATAGAAGTAGAAATCCGCAACGGCCTATACCAATTGGAAGAGACAATGCTAACCTATCTTTCATCATCTCAAGGAGTATTTCTTGCAGAACAGGCACGGCTGCAAGCCCAAGAAAAACTTGAATTCGGCCGCATCCCTCCACTCGAATATCGAGATTCCGTCAATCTTCTAGCCACTGCGCGCAATCAGCGCAATAGGGCCAGTTTCGAGCTGATCGCCGCTTATTATCAGCTTCGCTATTCGCTTGGAATCGACGCAAGTCTCTAATTATTAGAAGTTATAAGCAAGACCGAAACCTATTTTAGTACCGCTCATATTGACATCATGTCGATATGTAAAATGCTTCGGATATATCTTGCTAAAATTGAACCGCTGATACATATATTCGCTAAAAAAGTGAATCGAAAGACTCTCGTTTAAATGGTGCAGAACGCCGGTTGTGGCAATCGCGCCAAATGCATTTGTCGAAATATGCTGATGGACCGAGGGAGAACAATCGCGATTCTTATATAGGCTCCATAAACCGCCAAAACCTAACAAT
>DALYFE010000003.1:19999-30699 GCA_031972195.1 Chlamydiales bacterium
AACAAATCCCTCTGTACGGTACCCCACTGAAAAAAAATGCTTAATTCCAAGAGTCGCTGGAATGATATTCATTGTAGTGGTAGAGCTCCAGCTGATTGATTCCCCTTTTGCAAAAATATATCCAATTCCCGCCCATACATTCCAAGATGTAGAAAATTCATAACTTCCCTCCAGCTCGACAAATGGCAAAGCAACCTGAAAAATATTGCGCATCTTCTTTGAAGATGGGATCAACACTCCTTCTTTTCCTTCCAATGCAAATGGCTCAGCGGATCCAACAGCCGAAAAACAATAGAAAAATGCGACACAAAGCAGATGGCCAATATAGGAATTCATTCGGACCATAGATGTTTTTAACCGTTAGAACCAATAATAACAGTTTCAGGAACTGATCTGACTCCCGAGGCACTTACAACGACAAGATAGTAGGTATATATTGTATTTTTTCTCCGATTGGGATCATTAAACGTTAATAAGCCATTTCCAGGAACGGTTCCAATCAGGTTTGTCGGAGAATCGCGAAAGATCTCATAGAATGCAGGCACCCCTCCCGACGCAGGAGCATTCCATGTTAATACGTTGATATAGTTTGTTTGTGAAGGATATCGGCATTTCTTCTGAAAGCCTTCTAAATTTGTTGGAGTTGGTTGTTGAGATTGCACCTCATGGCTTATGACAGCTACCGGACCTCCGTTCTTACTCATAAACCCACTAGAAAAAACTTGCGTAGTTGATGTGCCTGATGAATTCGTGACTGTCAGAGTGGCTGTGTAGTTTCCTGGAGTGGCATAAGTGTGGTTAATGAATGGGGAGAATGTTGTCGCTGCAGTGCCGTCGCCAAAATCCCAAGCGTATGAAGCAATCGTTCCAATCGGAGAGAAAGAAGCCGAGGCGTTGAAAGAAGTCGAATGGCCTGCTAATTGAACAGTAGAGCTAAAGGATGCAATTGGCGCTGGATCGGACGAAATCACCATATCTTGAAATGACCCGGCAACTCCATCAAAAGGCACTCCAACCGTATTCGTCTGAGTGTCTATCGGAACTACAAAACTATTCATTTCATTGAGTATATAAACCGTTTTACTATCGGGCGTGGCCACTGCCCAAAATGCCCCAGCATTGATCGGCAATGGAGGCGATAAAGGAATTGTAGCAACCACCGTTTCACTGGCAACATCAATCACCGAACATGAGTTTTGAACAAGGTTAACCACATACAGCGTTGTTCCGTCAGGAAGAATAGAAGAACCGTAAGGGAAGGAACCCGGAGACAATGCAATGGTATTGGTAATTATCTGCGTGGCTACATCCATTACTAAAACCTCATCCGTATTAAAAACGGGAATGAATGCTTTTTGCCCATTGGGAAGAATCGAAACTTTACCTGCAAAAACGCCAGTGGATATGCTTGTGCCCACAGTGTTTGTGGCCGTATCTATTGGGATGATCGTGCCTGAAGACAAAGCACTCACGTATAAAGTAGAGCCATCCGGCGTAATCGACAAGGGGCCAATATTTACTTGGACAGGAATATCTGTTACGACAGTATTGGTTGCCGTATCCACAACAGTAACAAAGCCTGAAATATTATTGGAAATATAGACTCTTGTGCCGGAAGGATTTACTACGATATCAAAAGCTCCGCTACCCACCGCTGTCGGAACCGTGGCAATGATCGTATCGGTAGCTGCATCAATGACAGAAAATCCGGGGGACATTCTGTTGGCTGTATAAATATATGCACCATCAGGGGTAATTGCCGACGCCAGGGAATTATCCAGCATGGGGATCGATACGCCAAAAGTATTGCCAGTTGTGTCGAATAGAGCGACTTGATCAGGGGTAATCGATGAAATGATCCCCCGCCATCCGTTAGCTGTATAAGTATAAAAATCATTTGGAGATGGAGAGGATTGGCCAGATGCGGTGACAATTACATCGACTGTTCCAGGAGTGCCGGGAGGAACCATAGCGGAAATTGTGGAATCATTGACGACAATAAAGCTGGGCGCCGGCCGAAAACCAAAATCAATACTTGTCGTACCGAGAAAACCAGAACCGCTAATGGTAACAGCATTGCCACCCGCAGCAATACCGTTTGTAGGTGATATGGAATTGACTATAGGCAGACCAATCAAGTGTTGACAACTGAGGATCCAACAGGAAAGAAAAACAAGTAGATGGCGTAGCGAAACTATACTCAACCAATCGGAAAGATCGAGAATTTGAACGGACAGCTCGGCGCAATCCTGGCCTTTTAGGACCGGGTCAAGCAAACGATCCGACAATCTCCAGCGGAGAATTTTTTGCAAAGCCAATGTGCTCAAAAATCGATATTTCAAGTTGTTCTTATCTGGAGACATTCTTAGATACCGACCTTTGTTCATAAGACATTTTTTTGTCAATCGCAGAAGAACAGAAACTATTTGCCAAAGAAGCCCGTGTACTATAGCATAGTTCCTGGCATTCGCGAATTTTCTCCGTTTCAATAAATCAGCGGCTAGCCCTTAAAGTAAACCTTTACACCCTTGCCAAGATGTCGCTTGTCCGTGTAAAAATTAATGAACGCGAGCTTAAGTTTTTTGCGCTTAAAAATGCCGGAAAAAGAGTGGTAAGCAAAGGCGCCCCTGCCGCAAATTTTGCTCCTCGAAGAGGATGAGACTATGAATTTCTTTCACTCGATCACCCCTTTCGTCGAAGTAATCATCATCGCCGTGATGCTCAATTACATCCTGTCGTTTTTTTGGAATACAAAATCGATGGACCTGGTGTTGGGTTTCTTCGCCTTCCTCTTAATTTTAGCCGCATCCAGTTGGTTTCATCTCCCGGTCCTCCATAAGATCATGGTTCTGATTGGAAACGTGCTGGTCATTGCAATTATCGTCATTTTTCAACCGGAGCTCAGAATCGCTCTATCCAAATTAAGCGTCAAAGGAAGAAGGTACCGGGAAGTCACGGAGTTCGATAAATTTTTAGATCAGCTGGCAGGATCTGTCTATAGAATGGCAGAAAAAAAAATCGGCTCGCTCATCGCATTGGAAAACAATGACTCTTTGGACGAATATGCTCAAAAGGCCGTCATTCTCAATAGTGCATTTTCCCCTGAATTACTCGAAACGATTTTTGCAACAAATACACCATTGCACGATGGGGCTGTGCTATTGCGGGACAAAGCGGTCCTGGCCGCAGCTGTGATCCTTCCGTTGGCGGAAGATCCTTCCCAATTGGCAAAATCCATGGGAACTCGCCACAGAGCGGGACTTGGCTTAAGTCATATGACGGACGCTCTTGTGATCGTCGTTTCAGAAGAAACCGGCAAAGTCTCAATTGCCCGAGAAGGGATTATGACGCGAGGAATAAAAATCGATCGATTCAAAGGCATCATCCGAAGCATCTTTAACCCTCCGCCCAAGACAACCCTCCAGGAAAAATTTAATTTTTGGGAGTGGCTTAAGACATGATCTCTCTACTAAAATATCTCTTTCTCGATAATTGGGGACGAAAGCTGATCTCGCTCATTTTGGCGATGATCATTTGGATCGTGGCCAACCATTCAATGACAGCAACGAAAATAGTTCAAAATATCCCAATCCGAGTCATCCACCTTCCTGAAGGAAAAACCATCGAGGGAATGCAGGCAAATGGGATTTTAAACGAGCGCGTTTCTCTAACAATTGTTGGGAACAAGTCCGCTTTGGACGAAGTCTCTGAAAATGATCTTGAGATTGTGTTGGATGCTTCTGCAAAACCAAATGAATGGATTGCATCGATCGGGAAAAAAGATTTAGTCAGCTTAAACCCCGATTTCAATCCCGCAAAAGCAATCACTCGCATTGCTCCCTTGGAAAAAACGATTCGCCAAACCAAACTCGTGACCGAAAAAATCCCAATCACGGTCACCCAGCCCATTGGAGAGGCCCCCAAAGGATATCAATACCTCGATATTTTTCCTTACCAATTGAGTTTAACTGTAGTCGGCCCTGAAGAGTCCGTAAAAAAACTAAAAACTCAAGGAGGGCTGAAGCTCACATTCAATCTAGGCGACATTCCCAGAGGAGAGCTCGATATTTTACAAGAGGACAAGAAAGGAGATGTGGATGAAATCAGTTTCTTCGTCCCGAATTCCTGGAAAAAAATCAAATTGCCGGGCCTTTCGGAAACACCGATTGAAATCGACGATCCGCAGGCCAAGGGCCTTCGCATTGATTTCTCCAAACAAGACCTCCTGCCAATCGGAGCCCCTATTCCCGTTACGGTTTTCTTTCCTCCAAAATATTCTTCCACGCTCAATCCCGAAACGTACACATTGGCTGCTAACGACTTCATTATCAAGAAAAATGGGGTAAAAATGATCACGGCTCCCCTCTGGGCCCAAGGGGTCAGCCGCCGCTTTTTAGATATTGTAAAAGATCGAATCCAGGTGGTCATTATCGCTGTTCCAAAATCGGAACAAGAGCAGCTTCTTTGGAATGTCCAGCTAATCTATCCTCATGAGCTGGAAGATCGGTTCATTGCAAAAATGCTGGCCGAATCCCACAATGAACTGGAAGACCTCCAACACCATTTAAGAGAAGATTATCTGCGCAACCGGTTCCGAAGCTACATGGACCGATTTCGGCTCTATACCCCGAATAACCAAAAATTGCGCCTGAATATTGAATTGCAGACCAATACAATTTCAGCGACCCCGGAAAATTATCCATGAACGTTGTCCTGCTAAAAGGAACTCTTGGGAAAAAGGGGGGACTTGAGAAATACACAAAGCGGCTCGCTTCCGCCTTTCTGGAAAAGAACGCAAAAGTCTCTATTCTAACAATCCAAAATAAGATCTCCGAACCTCTCAACTTTGAACGGGCAGCTCAAGGTTATCCCTCTCCTTCAGAGCAGGATCTTGCGAACTCTCCATCCGGCCTAGGTCGAGAACTTGGCCCTCCTTCCCTTCAGCAAGGAGTTCTTCAAATGGGCGCAATCCATGCGTTTCCCGTATGCCGGTGGCCTGCATTCTTAAGACTTGAGCAATTTGATCAACATGTAAGTCGGTGGCTATCGAAGAACCCGGCCGATGTTGTATTTGGAATGGACCGAAATCGGGTGCAGACGCACTTAAGGGCCGGTAACGGCGTTCACCCGGCCTATTTAAGAAGCCGCCTTCTGTCGGAGGGCCGCATTAAATACGAACTGTGCCGAATCAATCCCCTTCATAGAAAAATCCAAGAAATTGAAAAAGAGGCTTTTGAATGCCCAAAACTGAAAAAATTATTCGTTAATTCCTACATGGTCAAAAATCAGGTATTGGAATACTATACCGTCGACCCTAAGAAAATTGAAGTCGTTCACAATGGGGTTGAGTGGAAAGAATTCGAAACCCATTTCAATGACTGGCAAGAAAAGAAACAATCAATCCTCGCTGCATGGAACCTCAATCCGGATCACTTGCATCTTTTATTTGTGGGCAATGGCTATCGCCGAAAAGGACTAGACATGCTTTTGGAAGCGCTGGCAATTCAAAAACGACCGGACATTCACTTGTCCGTTGTAGGAAAAGATAAAAATTTTGAACGCTACCAATCTAAAATCATCCGAATGGGGCTCGAAAAACAAGTCCGTCTCTTTGGTCCGCAACAAAACATCATCCCTTTTTACCAACTTGCAGACGCTCTAGTCATCCCTTCTTTTTATGATCCATTTGCCAATGTGACAATTGAAGCGCTTGCAATGGGTCTGTTTGTGATTTCCTCCAACACAAATGGAGGCCATGAAATTCTTACAAACTCCAACGGAACAATCATTGAAAACATCCTTTCTCCGGAATCGATTAGCACCTCTCTCAACTTTGCACCTCGAAAAACTTTAGAAACCGCTCTAAAAATTCGGATGTCCGTTGCCTCTTTTGATTTTTCCTATCAACTTCCAAAATTAATCGATGCCTGTGTCTAAAGAGCTTTGGACCTACTATCTGATCCGGCTATTGGCCTTTCCATTCCAATGGATGCCCTATTCCTGGATCCATGCAATAGGAAATCGCCTTGGCGCAATTCTTTTTTATTTGATGCCAACCTACAGAAAACGAACTTTCAGCAATTTAAGCCTTGCTAAAGAACTGAATCTTTCGAAGACAGATCTGATGAAGATTGCCAAACAATCATTCCAGAATTTGGCCACCGTCTGTCTTGAATATCCCCGTTTGAGTGCCGAAAAGCATTTATCCCCCTCAATTCTTTGTGAAAATCCGGAAGAAGCTGAAAAGTTGCACAAGCAAGGACAAGGCATCATCTTTTTTTGCGCACATCTTTCGAATTGGGAAGTTCTTTTTCTTGAAGGAACCTCTCGAATGCAAGGGATCGCCATTGGCAAACCCATCAAAAATAAATCGCTTTACCGCTGGATCCTTTCGATTCGAGAAAAATATGGCGGAAGAATTGTAACGCAACGCAATGCGCTCCTTGAAGGAATTCGAGCCTTAAAGAAAGGAGTTTTCGTAGGGATTGTCGGAGACCAGGGAATGCCTAGCAGCGGCTACTGCAGCCCGTTCTTGGGAAGAAACGCCTGGTCGTCGACGGCGCCTGCCCTGTTGGCCTATCGAACAAACAGTCCAATCATCGTCGCATGGACTATGCGCGTGCATGCCGGCTACAGGATCCGTTATTCAGATCCTATTTGGCCTGACCAATCCCTGCCCATTGAAACGGAAATCCCTCGAATGATGACCGAAAGCTTTGCCATTTTGCAAAATAAAATTAAGGAACGGCCCGGGGAATGGCTCTGGCAGCATAATCGATGGAAGCAGCAAACTCCGAAAAATATCTATAAACAATTTCGACATGACTCGATTTGCATTATTTTACCTGAAGACACAGCGGCTTTAAATACGCTTCTCCCGCATCTTCAAACATTTAGAGAGATCTATCCGTTAGATTTTCTTTTTCTTTGCGCGCCAAACAATTGCCGCCAGTCCCTTCTCTTTGAAGCGGATGAAATCTTTTTTTATTCAAATGTCTGTGAGACTCTCCTCCCTGACTATCGCTGCAAGCTCATCTTCAATCTCACAAATAAAAAAAGAATCCGAAAACATTATCTTTCTTTGAGCGCCTTTGAAGTACTCGACTTAAAAACATTAAAAACACTATCCGAGCCCCATCTGCCTCCCCATCTTGCTAATGATTTTTCTGCTATCCTCAAACGCGCTCTGTGCCGGCCTGGGTCGCTTTGGAAAAAAGAAGAGACCGAAAATGCCTGTTAACCGCTTTTATCTCAAAGAAGACCTAACGCTCCATTCTACTGTGGTCCTTAAAGAAGCTGAGCACCATCACTTAGCCCATGTCATAAGACTGCGAAGCGGAGACACAATGGAACTGGTGAACGGACAAGGCTCTCTTGCTGAAGGAACGATTCTGGAAGTTGAAAAAAAAAGCACTTCGATCAAAATCACCTCCACTGCTCACGCGCCAGACCTATTTCCTCAGTTCTCTTTAGCAATTCCACTCATGCGTCCATCGAAACTTGAATGGATTGTCGAAAAGGGAACAGAATTAGGCGCCTGCTCGTTTTTATTCTATACGGCGGATCATTCAGAAAAAGAGGCCCTGTCCCATAATCAACTAGAAAGACTGCACACCTTAATCATTTCGGCGCTTAAACAATCAGGACGCCGATACCTTCCTTCGCTAGAAATACTTCCTTCTATTTCAGATCTTTTTCTCAAAGATGCTTTTCTATTATTCGGAGATCCCCATACACGTAACCAAATTCCCACTCCAAAAGAAAAAAAACTCACTATATTTATTACAGGGCCTGAACGAGGTTTTTCACCAAAAGAACAAAGCTTGTTAGATACCCGTGCAGCTAAAGTCAGCCTAAGTCCTCACACGCTGCGGGCAGAAACTGCTCCAATTGCTGCTGCAAGCATTTTAGGAAGATTGCAAACAATTCAAAGTGTTTGATACCGTCTCTCCGATCAATTGAGGCCTAATATGCAACAATCTACTTTCCAGTCTATCCATGCACCTATCCAGTTTGTCTGCGCATCTGCACAAGAACTTTATTACGAAGTACTTCAAGCAATCAGCCATGCAGAGTTAATCCCCACCGTCAAAAATAGCAATTCGATTGGATCTGCTTGGGGAACTCGAGAAAGACCCACAAGAGAATTGCGGTATGTCACTCTTGTCTTGGAAAATCCAAGAGACAGGCTCATTGATGCATCGATGTTCTTTCTGGAAAAGGCAATTCCAAGAACTGTCTTAGCCACGTTATCCGATGAGCTGGAAGTATCTTCCCTACAATTTTATGATGCGAAGGCTCGAGAATTTAGTGAAGATGGAATTCAATTGACCACGAATTATGGATACAGGATTCAACACCTCAACGGAATCAATCAAATCAAACAGGTGATCAATCAATTCAAAGAGGACCTGAATACCAGACGCGCCGTCATACACATCCATTCTCCTGAAGATTCTGAAAGGAAATACAATCCTTGCATCAATTCCATCCATTTTTTGATCCGAAATGGCGCTTTGGAGTGCCAGACCTTCTGGAGAAGCGAAAATGCACTCACCTTGTTACCGGTAAATTTATTTGAATTTACAATGCTTCAAGAATTAATCGCCTCTGAGCTGGAGGTCCCTGTAGGCCAATATGTTCATACCGTCACCTCCTTGCATTACTACTCGGATGATGATCAAAGATTGCAAAATAGCTTGGAATCTTTACCTTTTTGTCCAAAACCGGAGGCGATGGACCCTATGACAGATCATTCGATGAGTCAGATTGCCATCTTGAGAAAACTGGAGCAGCAATTGCGTTCGAATGAATCGGCAATCATCACGAAAATGGATGAATACCAGCAACTCTCAAATTATTGGCAAGAAATAGGCGAGGTGATCGCCTATGTCATTGCAAAAAGACGAAAACAAATAGAGTTGGCCCAATTTTTAAGAAATAACTCGAGATGGGAAAAACTCCTTCAAATCCCCTAACCGTTGGACGCTTCGCACATTTTGCCGAGCAAACTCTTCCGAAGAGATCAACCCTGTGCATACCCCAATGAAACTAAACCCGGCTCCCAAGGCAGCCTTCATATCTGTGATCGCATCTCCTACATAGACTACTTCGGAAGGCTGTATATTTTGAGCGGATAGCCACCGCAACATCGGATCGAATACGCGGGGATCCGGCTTATGGACAACGGTATCATCCTCTGTTTGAATATATTGAAACAAGTCCTTGGGAATTTTAAGAGTCTTTAAATCGTGTTCTAAACTGGAAAGAGTAGTTGCCGTAACCAGTCCTAATTTGAGACCCGATTTTTGAAGAGTCGCCAAGGTATCAAGAGTATCTTCAAAAACTGATTTTGGAAATTTTTCCCGGGTGGCCAAATTATAGGACATGGCCATATCGATATTATCGGTCTCGTATAAATTCTTAATGAGTACGGTGAGCGGTTTCCCCCAATGAAGCCGAATTTCATCATCGCACAATTCTTTGCCATAAAACTTTTTGGCAACATATTTATGCTGCGCCCATTTTGCGCGAATCGTACTAACCAGCGTGTCATCATGATCGAACAACACTACTTTCATCGAATTATCAAAATCAACACGTCCCATACGACTCTCCCCTAACTCAATGCATTGAAAAAACAATCGGGAAGAGTATAACTTGAATACTTTCTCCCCGTCAATCCAAACAATTTGAAGAACTCTCCTTTAAGAGACTGACCACAAACTTCGTTTCAGTCGATTTTGCGGTTCTTTTCAACCGCTTTTCGACTTCAAAAATTGGGGGCAATATACGAAAGTTGATATTGCTCCCAAATTTTGAATCGAAAACTCGGTCAAAATAATCCACAAAAGCGACGAAACCGAGGTTTGTGGTCAGTCTCTAAAAAAGAGAGATTCTAAGCTCCGGTAACGAGCGGCTTCTACGAGGGGGTCGATTTTTTTCTTTTTTTTCGGGTAGATTTCTTCTTGCCGCGCGCTAAGCTCAGAGCGATTGCTACAGCCTGTTTTTGAGGTTTCCCCGCTGCCATCTCAATGCGGATGTTTTCTGAAATCCCTTCTTTCGTCTTGGCTTTTTTACCCTTGATCAATGGCATAGGCTTGAGATCTCCTATAAAGAAAAAACCGGACATGCAGGGGTCTCTTCGCTGCCGCGATAAACAAGACCTCTTTGAGGATCCAGAGTAATTTCTTCGTCCTCCTGCAACACCCGCATAGCTCCATCAGCGCGGCTCATCACCGAAATTTCAAATGTCTTTGCAACCAAGGCTGCATATTTTTCAGATGCCGTATCGCCGATATGGTTTTGCAAAATTAGTCCGGCTGCATGCTTCAAAAGGGGCAAAAACCCGCCATCGCAATGAGGAATTACAACAAGACGTCCTTCTAAAGCCTCAGGATCGCATTTTTCAGCAGATAGAACAATCGACACTCTTCCTGTGACTTTTGGACCAAATCCTTTATGACCTCGAATCAACACCTCTCCGATGCTCTCCACAGTCATCAAATTGGTTGTTCCTTTTTTTCCAAAAGGCACTCCTGCCGTCACGATCACAACATCTCCAAAAGAGATCAGCTTATGTTCCAATGCATAGCTGCTCGCTGCTGCAAATGCCTCTCTTGCGCTAGAGCATCCCGGAGATAAAATGGGGACTACTCCCCAATTGGAAGCCAACTGATGATAGGCTGTTTCACAAGGAG
>DALYFE010000004.1:0-27545 GCA_031972195.1 Chlamydiales bacterium
TGGTCCTGGATCGCTTTTGTTCCTTGCAGCGCCGACGAAGTCCCTGATCAAATGCGTCAATTTTTTAAAGACCTCCAATCTTCCCTGAAGGAAATGAAGGAATGCGGCCGTTTGGATCCGCTCGCATTGGGCGCTTTTGTCCACCACACAGTAGGGAAGATCCATCCCTTTGAAGATGGCAATGGGAGAGTCGCTAGAGCCTTTATGAACGCGATCTTGATGGACCATGGAATCGATCCAATCGTCTTTTTTAACGATGCAGTTTATACAGCGGCCATTCAAAAAGACGATAAGGACTTGGGTTATTTTAGCCAATTTGTGACAAATGAAGTGCTGCCTCAAATGGAAAGACATCCTGAACGGTTCCCTCGTTCTTCATAGAAATCCATTCTTCCAAAATCATCGATCTCCCTAGGGATCGATGATTTTTTTTTACCAACGATTATGTCTTTTTACAGGAGCTGAGAATTCTTCGATCTCCGGATATCTATATGCATGATTTTCTGCATGCACAGAACTTTTTTTTCCTACGCAAGATGCAAAAATTACTGAAATTGCCGCAATCAAACATATAATTTTTTTCATCACATCCTCTCAACAAGCTAATTTTAGCCTGTATCAATTGAACCATTTTTATTTCAATAAATTTTAGACTGACAGACTATTTCTGATAGTCTCTAATCGACCCTGTATGGTTAAATTAGACGAAGATGACAAAACCAAAAGCGCTTTTTATCGCAGCAACCGGACAAAATGTCGGCAAAACAACCACTTGCCTGGGACTTGTTTCCGGTTTGAAAAAACGGTATCAATCCGTTGGATTTCTCAAACCGGTCGGACAAGAACATGTCGAGCTTGATACCGGAATCCATGTTGACAAAGATGTTGTCTTATTCAAAACGTATTTCAATCTTTCTGATCCTTATGAAGAAATGAGCCCGGTCTTATTCCCCCAAGGATTTACCCGAGATTATCTCGATGGGAAGATCGCGCATAAATCCCTCCGGGACAAAATATCCCATTCTTTTTCTTCCCTCACAAAAAAACATGAAGCTACCGTGATTGAAGGGACGGGGCATACCGGAGTCGGTTCGATTGTCGATCTCAATAACGCGCAAGTAGCTGCCCTTCTCGGATGTCCGCTTCTTTTAGTAGCACCAGGAGGATTGGGATCGAGTTTCGATGAACTATCATTAAACTACGCCCAGTGTGAAAAATATCGGGTGCCGGTAGCGGGAGTGATTCTAAACCGAGTTCTTGAAGACAAAAAGACCATGGTCCATCAATACATGGAAAAAGCGTTAAAAAGGTGGAACGTTCCTTTACTCGGATGCATTCCTTATGACGCATTCTTGAGCACACCTACCATGTTTGATTTTGAACAACTATTCCATACAAAATTACTTACAGGCGAGTCGTTGCGATTGCATCATTTCCATCATATTCGGCTCGCAGCATCTGCTCCTGAATTACACCGCGATGCGCTCATCCCGGGCCAGCTCATTATTACGCCGGCAAGTAGGGAAGAGATCATTCTGGCCACATTGACTCGTTATTGGGATGCGAAAATTGCGGATCCGAAAAAAGACTTAAAAATTGGAATGATCCTGACAGGAAGAACGCCTCCCAAACAGAGCGTCATAGAGCAAATTCAGCGGGCAGACATCCCTATGCTCTATGTGCCGCTAAACAGTTTCATTGCCATGAAAATGATCAACACTCACACGACGAAAATCAGGCAGGGAGATACGCCAAAAATTGAAGAAGCTGTGAAAATCGTCGAAAGCCACATCGATTTCGACAGGCTGATCTCTACTATTTTCTAAGAAGGTGTTTATGCGTTTAGAGGGAACAAGAAAATTTGATTCTTTACCTATGCAGAGCAATGAAGCCCCGCCTTCTATTGCACCTCCGTCAGCATTGACAGAGCCGACTCACAATGGTCCCAATCCAACGGACGTATCTTCTGCCGCCATGAATGCAATAGACTTAATTCCACCAAATCCGCGATCTACAATGAACCATTGGGCCTCCCCAATGAATACTCCGGAGAATCGTCAAAGCATTGGCGACCGTCTTGTTGAGTGCGTCATTTTGTGTCTTTGGAAGCCTTAGAGGGTGTTACCGATCTCTGAAAAAGTCGGTTGCCCGAATCAACGCGTCAGTAATTCCCGGCTCGCTTGCCGCGTGTCCGGCATCCGGGACAATGATCATTTCTGCCTCGGGCCAAGCCTTATGCAGGGCCCAAGCGCTCTCAAAAGGACAAATAATGTCATAACGCCCTTGGATGATAAATCCCGGAATGTTCGATAAGGCGCGCGCATTTTCCAAGAGCCATTGATCCGTCTTAAAGAACCCGTGATTTACAAAATAGTGGCATTCAATACGGGCCAGAGCATCCGCATGATCGCTCTCAACGAATTGCTGATACATTGCCTGATCGGGAACCAACTTTAATGTAGCTCCTTCCCAACCCGCCCATGCAGCAGCGGCTCTCTTGCGGATCGCAGGATCCGGCGAGGTCAACCGTTTATAATAGGCTGCGACAAGATCATGCCGCTCCGATTCAGGAATCGGCTCGATGAACTTTTCCCATTCATCCGTAAATATGTGATGGGCTCCAAATTGATAAAACCATTGGATCTCTTGCTTACGGACTAAAAAAATCCCTCGGACAATCAAACCCAGCACGCGCTTCGAATGCGTTTCGGCATAAGCCAAAGCCAACGTACTGCCCCAAGATCCCCCAAAAACAACCCACTGTTCGATCTTTAAATGGATGCGCAAAGCTTCAATATCAGACACCAAATGCCAAGTCGTGTTATCGACCAGGCTCGCATGGGGCAAACTTTTCCCGGCCCCTCTCTGATCCATTAAAACAATCCGATATGCTGCACTGTCAAAATAAGTCCGATGGCTCGGCTGCGTTCCGGATCCGGGGCCTCCATGTAGAAAAATGACAGGAATGCCTTTTGGATTTCCCGATTCTTCCCAATAAAGGCTGTGGCCGGATCCCACATCCAAATATCCGGTTTGATAGGGTTCTATAGAGGGGTATCTAGTCTTCATTGGTTTGATTTATATAAATAAAGAGGACGTACGATCGGAGTCCCTTTGCCTCCGCGAGCCTCCATACGCTCGTATACAATCTGGATCGCAATCCCAACGCTTCGAGACAGCCCGAAAAGAACCGTGTAATAATCAGGATAAGGAAATCCCGCAGCCATAAGCATAGAACCTGTGATTGCATCAATGTTCGGATAAGGATCGGAGATTTTCGGATTTTCTTTCAATACCCGGCTTCCTTCAGTCCGGAGCAATAGGGCAATTTTTACAAGCGGATGGTTCGAAAAATGCTTTTTGCAGTAATCATAACAGACAGTTGCCCTAGGATCTTCTACGCGAAGCACTGCATGGCCGAATCCAAACACAAGTTCATCATTTTTCAGTTTTTTTCGAATCAGATGTTCGATGTCGGAGGCTTTTGCATTTTCTCCTGCCTCTTTCAAAACGCGCTGAACGAATTCGAGACAGTCCTGGTTGGCTCGTCCATGGCGAGGCCCTGCTAAAGCCGTCATTGCAGCAGCAAGAGATCCATACATATGCTCTAACCCGGAAGCGACCGCCTTGCCGACAAACACAGACAAATTGCCGCCGCAGTGATCGTAATGCAGGATATTGAACAAGCGCATGACTTGAAGCATTTCAGTCGTTTTAGGAGATGGCATTTGGAGCATATGGACGAAATTTTCAATATATCCAAGCTCAGGTTTTGAAGCAGGCGTCGGCCCCCATCCGGCATGATGATTGATCACTGCAGCTGCAAGCTGCGGCAATTTAGCAATCATGTTCAAACAATCTTCCCGATAATTGCCACTCCCCTCGCACATCCCTGCGATGAGAATGGCCGCCGCAAAATGGTCCATTGCATGTCCTGAGCGAGGAAGCATGCCAATATGGCGCAATGTTTCGGGTTTGCATTGCGCGCGCCGATTTAAATCAGCATGGAACTTTGCGATTTGGTCCTTGGTTCCGGGTTCTCTGAAATAAAGGAGATAGATCACTTCTAAAGGGTCTTTATAGGCTAATTCTGCAATCGGCCTTTCAACATAGGTCAATCCTTTCTGAGGATCAACAAAGGACGTAACGCAATATCCGACAGGCACTCCTCTCAATCCGGTTTCAAGCTGATCCTTGGTGATTTCAAAGAGCACATCTTTGCGCATATCAATTCATCCTTTGAAGAGCTCTCCTCTTTTAGAGGAGAGCTCTTCCGCTATGGTAATGAGCGGCAAATTTTTTGCCGCAGGTTACGAGATAGCTCGCTTCATTTCCATTAAAAGAGCCGGATCTAAGAGACAATCTCTGAATTAAATTTCAGTCGATTTTTAGGTTCTTTTGAGCCGATTTTCGATTCAAAAATTGGGGGCAATATACGAAAGTTGATATTGCCCCCCAATTTTTGAATCGAAAATTCGGCCAAAATAATCCAAAAACTCGACGAAACGTTAAATCAGAGATTGTCTCTAAGCTACCCTTTCAATAAATGAGCCACTAAATCTCTTTCTTCCATAAGTTCTTTTTGCGTGAGATGAAGCTTTTCTTTCAAGAACTCATCGATTTGAAGAGAGGAAACAAATTCCCAGTCGCCGCGTCCATGAGATTTGCAAGGAAAGGAAAACACCAATTCCTCTGAAATATGATAAGGATTGTTTTTGGACGAAACTCCTAAAGAAAACCAATGCCCCGACGGGGTCGGCGTTAATAGAGAGCGGATCGATCCGATGATTGCATTGGCAGCGGAGGCAGCAGATGACTTGCCTCGAGCGGCAATGACCTCGGCGCCCCGTTTTTGAATTTTCGGCAAAAATTCCATTTCCAGCCATTTGCGGTCGCCAATGACCTCAAGGGCCGGCCGGTTATGGATTTTTGCATTTACAAAATCGGGCACTTGCGTAGAAGAATGATTTCCCCAAATAGTCACGTGGCTTACTTCTTCCACAGTCGTATTGGCTTTTTTTGCAAGTTGGAACACAGCCCGATTTTGATCGAGGCGCGTCATCGCAGAAAATTGCTCTCTTGGGATATCGGGAGCGTGGTGCATAGCAATCAAACAATTGGTATTGCAAGGATTGCCAACGACAAACACGCGGACATCCCTCGATGCGGCCCGATTCAACGCTTTCCCCTGCGCTACAAAAATCTTTCCATTATCGGCAAGCAAATCCTTGCGCTCCATCCCCGGTCCTCGCGGTTTCGCACCAACGAGCAGTGCAAAATGCACTCCTCCGAAAATTTCTTCCGGATCGCTTCCTGTTTTAATCTCTTTTAAAAGAGGAAATACGCAATCGTCCAACTCCATAGCCACGCCCTTAAGCGCTCCTTCAGATTCAGGCAAATCCAAAAGATGCAAGGCCACCGGCTGATCGGGACCTAATAAATCGCCCGCGGCGATCCGAAAAAGAAGACTGTAGGCGATTTGACCAGCGCCTCCGGTCACAGCAATTCGTTTAATTGGTTTTGTCATGCGCCGCAAAACCTCTCGATAAGCTGTCCTTTGCAACAAGACAAAAAGCAGTTAGAGCACACTTCATGGGCCTCGGAGATCCAGGAAGCAAATTCGGAGGCTCCCGGTACGGACTGCCCGTTGGATTGCACCAATGTTTGCAGCACATATGCGGGCTTTCCGCTAGCCTGTCCCAAATGAGCGCTCAAAGCGAGATGCCCTGTCGGTTTATGCAATGGATAGGCAACATTCAAATTCACCGCCACGGGTGTATTGCTAACTTCATTCAAAGAGAATAAATCAGACTCCAGATCTACTTTCATATGAAGCTTTTCCGAAAGGAAGGCAAGAGGATGTTCCTGTTGCAAATTAATGTGGATTGCATTCAAAAACCGCATCTCGCATTTCACAAAATTCAGAGGAAACAATTCTTCAGGGTATAACTCGCAAATGGATTCGACCAGATCCAGAATCGTTTTCTGAAAGGATTCCCAAGAATATCCTTTCGCTTCATTCACCGTGACAATCCCGGGACCTATTTGCACTAAAGGATGTCCGTTTTTTTCCTTTCTCAACCGATGCCTTACAACATAAGGACTCGCTTCCGGATGGACTTGCGTTGACGGAAGATCTTCAATGAATGGAAACTCCTTTTTCAACCGCTCATAAAGGCGCCCATACATCATGGGGTAGGAAGGGTCGCGCAAACGCCCTGTCTGGGCATCGTTTTGCAGACCCCAGTGCAGCTCAAAAACCGCTTCTAGAAGAGGTGGATAAAGCAGCGGAGGAATCTCCTGCTTTTGTTTTTCCGAACGAAATATAGTCATTGAAAGCTCCTTAAAAAAAGGAAGCCTAACAAATTTTTTAGATTTTGTCGTCTAGAATTGCGAGGCGGTAGCGCTGCATTTGCTCGACCATGAAATGTAAATTATGAACTGTTGCCAAAGCATGGGCGGTTGCCTCTTTTGCTTTAAACAAATGATGCAGATACGCCAAAGAAAAGTGTGTGCAAGTCCAACATGTGCAGCTATGCTCGATCGGCGCAAAACAAAGAGCGTTATCTGCCTTTTCCGCTTTCAATCCCCCATCTTGCGTCAGCAAAAGCCCATGTCTCGCCGCCCTTGTTGGATAGGAACTATCAAACGTATCAATTCCCAAAGGAACGCATTGAGCGAGCGACTCAAGATCTCCGATACCAAGAAGATGATTCGGCTTTTCTTCAGGCAGCTGAGGCAAAAGGCCTCGGAGCATCTCGACCATTTGAGGCTTGGTCTTTCCTAAAGACCCTCCAATCGAAAAGCCGTCGAAAGGAAGTTTGGTGAGAAATTCGCAGCTTTCTTTGCGAAGCATTGGATCGACGCCTCCATGGATCACAGCGTACATCGCCTGGTTTTGAGGATTTTTCAAATGCTCTTCCAAAGACCTTTTTTCCCATCGATGCGTTCGGTCCAAAGAACTTTTTAAACGTTCGGGGCCGATATGGTAAGGCGGCAATTCATCCAGAGGAATGATGATATCGGCGCCAAATGCTTTTTGCGCCGCAACGGAACTTTCCGGAGTTAAAAAAATAGGTCTTCCATCTCGATAGGAGCGAAATAAAACGCCCTCCTCGTCGATTTTTAAAACATGGCCATCCCGTTTTTTCTTTCCCTGGCTCTTCAATTCATCCGCAACCGATCCGTAAGCCAATGAAAATACCTGAAACCCTCCGGAATCAGTGATGATTGGCATTTTTCTGTGAATAAAGCGATGCAGCCCTCCGGCCCTTCTTACGACATCCGGTCCCGGCTGCAAAAGCAAATGGTACGTATTGCAAAACATCAGCTGCAACCCAATCGAATCGACCATTTGATTATCGAGCGATTTCAGCGTTCCATTTGTTCCCACTGCAACAAAATTCGGAGTGTCGATGATCCCGTGCGGCGTATGGATCCTACCAACGCGCGCGCGCGATTTTTTAGAACGGTGCAATACCTCAAAATGAAAACTCACCCTTCTACCCCCTTCACAGAAAATCTCCTGGAAAGCGCTACTAAAGGAGCGCTCATCCCAATCACCAAACACTTCACGGCAAAGCTGACTGCAATCACGGAAAAAATAGACTCGACCAAGCCAAACAATCCGAGAAAACTAAACAAAACCGTATCGATCCATTGCGTGAAGACCAAAGAAATCCCCATTCGCAATCCTAACCTGCGGCCTCCAAACCACCCTTTCAGCCGCCCGAATAAAGCGACATCGATTTTTTGGACGAGATAATAAACAAAAATTGAGGCAAGAACGATTCGAGGAGCGGATTCAAGAATGGAAACAAATGCTTCATGAGTCCGATCTACAGACGCCGGCGCATATAAAAGATGAATTTGAGAAACGAAAACAAAAAAGACCAAGGTGATAAAAGAAATTTGAATCGCTTTTTGCGCCTCTTTTTTACCGAAGTGTTCCTGCAACAGATTGAGTCCTAAAATGCTTCCAATGGCAAATACATCGCTGCAAGTGACCACCAAGCCAAATAAAGACATCTGTTTTACGACGAATAAATTGGCCAAAACTCCCTGCAAAGCGATCAATGCGGTCAAAGCATGCGCGCCCAGCCGGACAGCCCCCAAGGAGAACCCTACAACAAGAATAATCTGTGCTAAGAAAAAAATTTCGTTAATCAAAAAAATAGCCTCTTTCGAAAGAGGCTATTTTACGCAGTTTCAGGGATAAATCCTAACAGAAAGTTTACTAGACCTCTTTCGAAAAAGGTCTACTGAACAAAACTGACTGTGTAGGTATCCAGCCCTACATTTGGATAAATGGTCGTGGTTGAAATGATCCCCTGGTCAGCGCTATTGTACTGATTCCCCTTGAATACTGTGGGCTGAATATTCTGGTAGCGCAGATAGATTGTATAATATCTGGTCCCGGAAATCCCCGAGACATATTCAACCTGCAGAGGATATGTGCTAATCGCCACGGGCGCCGTGTAGGGTATGTAAGGCCCGGAAGTGCCGGTTCTATAACTGATTGAAGACCCCATCGGAGCTCCGCTCAAATCAAAGATCAGTGTAAGATTTCCGAAGTCCTCAATAGAGGGAATCACGTTCCCGCCATTGAGCGTTATGTTGACATAAGGACTTGGCACCACCGTATAGTTCGTCGGATTCTTTACGGCGATCGAACTGTTGATGCCCAATAGGTCATCATAGGGACTTGCATACACAGCGCCAACTCCGGTTGCGCTATAGCTTGGCACGACGCCCTGGCTGTGAAGCAAGCTCGCATATAAGTCATACCAAGGGCCGGGCGTTGTCGTAAAGGCGGGGTTTGCATAGTAGCTTCCGCTATTTGCCCTTAAGGTAGCCTGACTGATGGTAGGCACTGTTGTATTATTGAATAGCCCCACCTCGAAGGTGGCTCCTACGTACTGGGACAGGATCGAGTTTGCCGGCATGAACGGAAATGCAGCTCCTGTAAAAAACGGAGTCGTCGTAACTCCTGTTTCATCCAAGATTTCCGTCGGCTGTCCTCCTGATGCCGTTAAACTAAATGACTGGCTCATCGACATCCCTGAGGAGTTTCCTGAATAAGTAAATGGAGCTGCGAGCACATCCTGGTAGATCGAAAGCGTATTCATGCCGCCTGTGGTGTTATAGTAAGTAAACCACTCGTCGATATAATTTTCTCCGTAGAGACCTGCATTCTGCAAATAATCGCTTGGGAATCCCGCGCTTGGATTTTGAGGGAATGCAACCATCCCCGCATAGGATGAAGGAGGATTTTGGATACTAAATCCCGGATTTAGAATTCTCAAATAGGTCGTAACCGGCGATGCTCCATTATATGGGTTGCTCAAAAATGGAAGGCATAGGGCCCCCCAATATTGTCCGTTGGGAGATGTAGTCGTAAGCCCATTAACAAATGTGGTGAGAAGAGTGTCTCTTTGTTTATTAAATGATGTAGGTCCGTCGTTTACCTGCGTGGAATCAAATGTTTGCAATAAACTTCCGCTTGGATAGGACAAGAAAGAAATTTCAGAAGAGATTCCGAAAAAATCCACTCCGGAAGTATTGATATTTCCCTGCCAGGCAAGATTTGGGGCCGACTGACCGCTTGTATTAAATGTAAATTCCCATTTGTCGTAAATTGTGTAGTAATTCGGATCGGTATACTGCGTGACATAAGGATCTAAAACAGAATAAGGCGACGATGTAGAGACCGGCAAGAACATAGGCTGGCCAAAACTGACATAAGCTCGTCCGGAAATCGTCAACGGCACATAAAATAAATAACTTCCCGGGAAGTTTTGCACCTGAGGCATGGAAGAGAGCTGCACGCTGTAGTTTGCCGACAACAAATTACTGCTCGGCGTCACAAAAGTGCCAAAAGCCGTGGTGGTGTCAAATTTCAGAAACTGCTGCGATCCCGGGTTTGCAGCATCGATTCCCTGAAATGTTACGTAGACTTGGCTTGCCGGCAATCCTGTATTGTTCTGGAATACAAAAGGAACGTGGTTATTATAAACCTGAATGGCCAAAGGCGAGCCCGCGGTATTCACAGCAGCTCCTGCCGCTATCAGGACATCCTTTTGGTTTAATAAAATCGTTTCCTGGATTGCGACTTTTTGCGCAGTCGTCGTAACGCTGGCCTGTCCAACCGATCCCATCATAAAAGCAAAAACAAACAAGAGCGTCTTTTGAATCATCTTTCTATCCTATTTTTTTATTGAACCTTCTTCGAAAAAGGCCTGTTAAAATTTAAAACCGAAATCGAGTTCAGTTCCCCAAAAATTATACGTATTTCCCGGCAATCCCAGCGGGACTCCTGCCACTGTTTTTGCAGTAGTCTTGCCATCTTGCCAAAACTCGTAAAAGGGTTTTAACGTAATAAGATATTGGAACATGCTTCCCATGTAACAGTTCAATGGCAGTTCGACAAGCACGTTGGCAATTTTTTTCTTCAGAATCCACTGGGCTCCGCCAATGGGCAATAAAGTGACCGTAGAATTGACTTGAGGCATCCAAGTGGCATTTAGGCCTGCTGAAAAACGCTGATTGAACTTAAGCTCCGTTAAAAAACCCACAGGAACATAAAATTCGTTGTAGTTTGTACGTAAAGAAGTCCTGTTTTGAATCAATTTCTCTCCCAGGTACCGATATCCAATTCCGGTAAAAAGCGTCGCAAAATATTTTTTGCAGTAAGAAGCGAACGTATATCCGAGTCTTTGATGCACATTGATATCAAGAAGAGAGCGCGTAGCGCCGTGACCGGATGTATGTCCTTGCCGCCAGAATCCCTTTACTCCGGCATATACGTTGTTCCATGGACGATATTCATAAAGGGCCTGCGCGCCTCCTAAATTTCCATGAAATTCCGGGATCCCTTTCGGCTTTAAATTGACATAAGTGTAATTGCCGCCAAATTGGATCATTGATAGATATCTTTGGCACTGAGTTTCAATTGGAGCGGGTTCAGCTGTTGATTTTTTAAAACTTGCAATCAGAAATCCATCGTCTTGTGCAAAATTTTGGATAGGAAGAAATGCCGCTGACGCGCAAATCATTCCAATTAGAATATTTCTCGAGTTTTTCACTTGTTCTCTCCCGGCCTTGGACCTTAAACGTTTCCCTTGTCCAAGATAGCTTGAGCTAATGAATCTGTCAAAAAAAATCTATAAATAACTATAAGAGACAATCTCTAGGGATAAGCCTGAGCCGCCCCTTCAAAATGCTCTGTATATTTGAGAGGTTCGTTTTGTTTCCAGGGGCAGTAACTGTTGCAAAACTCAATCCGGGATGCCAGCGAAGGATGAGAGCCCTGCCAGATTGTATAAATAATCCCAGGCCGAGGATTCGCTAAATTCTGCTGTTGCAAAACGATAAAAGCCTTTGCCGCTGCTTCATTGTCCCTTGTGATTTCCAGTCCAAATCGATCCGCCTCATGTTCATGGTAACGAGAAAACCAATTTGTGAGAGGAAGCGATAAAAAATCAAAAAAGTTAAACATCAATAAAAAGAGAGGGAGCGAGGCAAACTGATAAAGATGAGAAAAACCAAAGCGCTTTTGATAGCGGTGTAAAAAAAATCGAGACGATCGATAAACGAGATAAAAAATTAAAAAAGACATCGCAGATAAAAAGATCATCTGCGACCAGATATGATGCAAGACATAGTGGCCCATCTCATGGCCCATCACGAAGAGGATTTCTCGAGGCGTCAGTTTCTCAATCGTCGTATCCCAAAGCACGATCCTCTTGGTAGAGCCAAAGCCTGTTACATAAGCATTCAGCAAGGTGGTATCTTGGCTCATATCTACCTCGAAAACTCTTGCTCCCTCGATGCCTGATTGGGAAGCCAAGTTTAAAATCTGCTGTTCAAGCTGCTGATTCTTCATCGGTCCGAAATGATGAAAAAGAGGATCAACCCAAATCGGCTTGATGAAGACCGAAAAGAGAAGGAAGGCGATTCCTGCCAAGCTCCCGTAAAACCACCATCTCTTAGGACTTTTTTCCACAAGCAGATAAAAAATCCAGAGGAAGGCGGATGAGGTGACAAAAAGAACAAAAGTCCCCTTTCCAAAATTGCCTAACCATCTTGCAAAAGTCTGCGTCGACAATCCATATTGATGCTCCCGAATGTACCCTTCATAAAAATCGAGAGGAAAACTAATGAGCTGATTGATTCCAATGAATAGCGCCAGAAAAACCACAAAAGAAAAATACCACTTTTTTCCCACATTTTTGGCAATCGTTCCCAATCTTCCGCTAAGTCCCGTGAAGAGAAATAGCAATGGAATCAAAAAGCTCCAAACAAGATCTACTATCCAAAGGATATTTCCGCTCCGGTAATACTGCATAGCAAGCTCTGAAGCTTCAGGAACCATGACATGGGAGCATTCTTGGGCAGCTAAAATTTCAAACATGATTATTCCTTTGCATTCGGTACACACCGAAACAATCGGCCGCTCATTACAGAGCGGAAAATCTCTCCTCTTTTAGGAGAGATTTCTTCAAGTTGTTTCGACATCAACAAGCTACTTGAAAAATCAAAAATTTAGCAAGAAAACAGATTTCTATGAACGGGGAGCTTAAGAGACAATCTCCTTCCCTTTAAGAAGGAGTTCTTCAAAGGACAAAACCGAACGGAGGCAATTCTCCGTTCCGATTTTGTGCGCCGATTCGATTTATTATGGAATTTGCTGCCGGAAAAACAAGAGACAATCTCTAAGAATTTAAAAACAATCTCCCTCTTGATCGTCTATTTCGCTCAAATGGATTTCGGGATCTACCAAAGAATCTTTTTCCGGCTTCCTAACAGCTCCACAGCAACATCCTCCAATTTCAGAGGGAAGGTTCTGAATGGTCTCCACTTTCTCTTTTACAGCATTCATCACCACTTCGCCATACCGTCGGCGGGCGCTTTCCCAAGACCACTCTCTATTTACCATTTGACCCCAAGAACGCGCCGCATCATCCCAAGTTTGTCCGGCCCCAACATGGGATTCATTTTCTTCCGGAGATACATCCAAATCAGGGCAGGGCGATTCGGATCGCTGATTTTCAACGTTCGCAGCGCCGGGAGCATCCATCTCCCTATCATTTTTAACAAAACCACAATTAAGAAAACTAACACTATTCATTCGCAAAAACCTCTAAAAAAATTAATACGATAAAAAAAAGAATTACAAAAAAACTATTCAGCTCTATCGAAAATAAATTTGAAACGCTCTATATCTTGATCGCAAGAGGCCCAAATTTTAATTCATAGGAAATGCCGGCGCTCGCAGATGCTCCTCCTTGAGAGACCGGATGCAACAGCCGAGACGCTGAAAGAAGAGAAGCAATGCCTAAAGGGAACATAGCATCCCCCGTAGCCAAGGCATGGCAAGCAGACTGATACCCTAAAATGCCGGCGCCAAAAGAAGCAGTGCTTATAAAAACAAAGAAAAGACCGATTCCTATTAAGCAATAGCTGGCAGCTAAAAGCACCCTATCCGAAGCTAGCAAAGAACACGGCCCGGGAGTAAATTTTTCATTTGCTCCGGACACTAAAGAACTCGCAGAATTTGATAAAGATTCTTGCTGCATAGAAACTGCCATCGAACACATCCCCTTTTTCTTACAAAGGTATTATCCCGAAAACAAATAATTAAAATCAACTACAAATCATAATTAAATAAGTAATGTAAAAAATTAAGTACGTAAAAACAATTAAACAAAAAACAAAGAGACCATCTATTTTTTCTCATCTAACTTGCAAGCTGCCTTGAAAAAGGAACAAGTATTGACCAAATCCCCCTAAGCCCTGTATCGTAGCTTCTATGTCTATTCTGATTGTCATCGGCATGTACGCCCTTTGGTCCAGCGTTTTTTCCCTTGGGAAGATCGCCCTCGAAGTCTCTCCTCCTCTCTTTTTAACCGCAGCCAGAATGCTTCTTGCAAGCGTGTTGCTTCTAGGATTTCTCGCGTTGCGCAATCGAGCTGCTTTTCGCGTAACCGGCAAACAAATATGCCTCATTGGGCTGCTTGGAATTTTTGGGATGTACCTGACAAATACTTTCGAATTCTGGAGCCTGCAGCACCTGACCGCAGCAAAAACCTGCTTTATCTATAGCCTGTGCCCCTTCTTTTCCGCATTCTTCTCCTATATCCATTTTAAAGAGACTATGAACAGGCGCAAGTGGCTTGGATTGGCCATTGGATTCAGCGGCATCATCCCTGTTCTTGCCAGTCAAAAGGGAGCGGGAGAACTCCTATCAACAATTCCTTTTGTTTCATGGCCTGAACTTGCCATGATCGGCGCCGTGATCTGCACTGTCTATGGATGGATCTTAATGCGGATCATTGTAAAAGACGGCGCAGTCTCTCCCCTAATGACCAATGGGGCCAGCATGCTTTTAGGCGGTCTTTTGGCCCTGGGCCATTCCCTGATTGTCGATTCCTGGAACCCAATCCCCGTAGCGGTCGGCTCGCTTGGCGCATTTGCCCAAGGGATCATTCTTATGACACTGATTTCTAATATCGTTTGCTATAATCTCTACGGGCTGATGCTGAAACGGTTCACGGCAACATTCGTTTCGTTCATGGGCCTGTTAAGCCCAATTTTCGCATCCATAAACAGCTGGCTCCTGTTGGGAGAAAGCCTATCCCCCATTATTTTCTTATCAACAGGCATTGTTTCTATTGGAGCTTGGCTGGTCCATAGCGCGGAATTGCGCCAAGGCTATATTAGATCTGAGACGGCACCCCTTAATCCTGAGCCGGAAAAGGTCAAATCAACCATCGAATAACAAGCATTCCTTTCAATTGAAAATTAGTATTTCAATTAAAAGGAAATGAACTATTGAAGAGCTCCTTCCTAAAGAGAAGGAGCTCCTCCGCTCCGGTAAGGGAAGCTAAGTTTCTTAGCCCGGCTAGATAGATAGCTCGCTAGACCCTGCTCCAAAGAACAGAGCTAGCCTTAAAGCTGCCCGCTCAAAGCCACTATTCTATAAATCAATTACTTTGAGTCTCTTCTAGCCCAAGTAATAATTTTATAGGCGGCAGCGATACCGGCTAATGAATAAATCGTGCGAGTTAACACAGAGGTATAACCGAAAACAGAAGCTATGAAGTTCCATTCAAAGAGACCGATCAAACCCCAGTTTAGACCGCCGATAATTAAAATAATAATCGCAATAATATCAACTACATGAGCGTTTTTCATAAATGACCCCACTCCTTCCTTTAAGAGCCTTTACTTATAGTAATAGTCGCTTCGAACTTATTTTGTAAATAAAAAGTTTTATACCGATAAAATTAGATTCCGATACAAGCAAAAAATGGGACTTTATCTAACTGTAAACCAATCATTAGCAATATGAAACTGCGAATAAAAAAGCGTACTAAAAGCATTCTACAAACAAAACCACATCCCGATTTATAAATTATATTTATACAATTATTAAATATTTTGTTAATAAATAACACTAATACTGATAAAATATCTTTAAACAAAAAAAGGAGCTCATTATGTCACCAACAACCCCAATTTATTCTGAAAAATCTACAGAATCGTTAACGTACACTTCTCCCCTTCCTGTTTCTTTCAAAAAGAGCAGACAGCAGCAATTTATAGAAAATCTATTTGCTAAAATCACTACCCCTTCTCCAAATATGGGACCCTTGGAAAACTCCTTATTGTCTGAAAGAAGCATCGGAATAAATATGGCTCCGCTCCCATCTCCCATGATGGGCTACCCCCAACGAACCAATTCAGAGGTTGCAATTCACCCGCATCCGCTTCAGCCCTCTTCTCCTAAAGAAGAGCATTCCCCAAAGCAATCCGATTTGAGAGAATTGGACAAAGGCTATAGCGCTGATGATGACTTTGCCGATGACGATTTTCCTATGGGAGAAGAAGTAGAAGTTTATTCAGGATCCAAAGCTACCCTTTCCTCATCTCCAAATACAAATGAGTTTTTTGAAGTTGATCTCGATAACAGAACAGAGGAATTCCTCTCTTTCAAAAACCACACGTTCTCATCTCCAAATACACATGACTTTTTTGAAGTTGATCTCGACAACAGAACAGAGCGATTCCTCTCTTTCAAAAAACATATATTTCAATTTGTAGATCAAGACGAAAACATGGATCCGACCACTAAGAATTATCTTAAATCCCTTATCGAAAGGGATTGTTCGGAGACTGTTGATGACCAAAATTATTTAATCGAAGCGGTTACACAAGAAATCGATGTGGGCAAAAAAGATGCAAATGGAAATACAATTCTACACATCGCAATTGAATCCCAATTCATAGAGGCGATCCCCTATTTGCAACGCGACAGACACATTGTAGAACTAGGATTGGTTAATGAAGAAAATAATCGCGGAGATACGCCTTTGCACCTTGCGGTTAGAATGGAATTTACAGAAGCAATTGAGATGTTGGCATTCTATGAAGCAAACCTCAACGTAAAAAATTCTATTACAGGAAATACCGCGCTGCTCATGGCTCTTCAATCCGGTTCTATAGATGTAGTTAAAACTTTATTAGAATGCGGGGCCAGCCGAAGCGAACCTAACAGCCTAACCGGAATCACCCCCTGGGCCTACCTTGAAATTTATCATGATACAGGGAGCTCTGAAGACGAAAAGCTGCTTAATGTATTTTTCAGCAAATAACGTTCCTATATAGCCCTTTAAAATAGCATTCTTATTGAGTATATTTTTTGCAGGAAATATACTCTTTTCACAATGAAAAAAACAGTCGTAGTAGGAATGTCCGGCGGGGTCGATTCTTCAGTCTCCGCGCTGCTTCTTAAAGAAGCGGGCTATCAGGTCATCGGCCTGTTTATGAAGAATTGGGAAGAATCCAACGCTCAAGGCATCTGCAAGGCCTCCCTGGAATATGAAGATGCCGCCCGCATCTGCCAGCAATTAGATATTCCCTGCTACAGCGTCAATTTCGTAGAAGAATATCGAGACTCGGTCTTTGCGGATTTTCTAGCCGGTCTGCAGAAGGGATTGACCCCCAACCCGGACGTTCTCTGCAATCGGGAAATCAAATTCAAAGTTTTTTTAGAAAAAGCAAAAGAACTTGGAGCCGATTTTCTAGCAACCGGCCATTATTGCCGCCTTGACGGCATCCAACTGCTAAAAGGAATCGACCCTAATAAAGACCAAAGCTACTTCCTTCACGCCGTACCCGGAGAGGCATTTCGCCAAGTCCTCTTTCCTATTGGGCATCTCTACAAGCAAGAGGTGCGCGCTATTGCCCGCAAATTTGGACTTGCCACCTCGGAAAAAAAAGACAGCACCGGAATTTGCTTTATCGGCAAAAGAGACTTCAAGCCATTTTTGGCCCAATATCTAGGCTACCAACAAGGACAGCTTCAGACTCTTTCCGGAGAAATCGTCGGCCGGCATGACGGAGCTGCCTATTATACGATTGGGCAGCGAAGGGGCATGGGCCTTGGGGGCGAAGGAGACGCATGGTATGTAGTGGGTAAAGATATCTCGCGCAATATCGTTTTTGTGGAACGAGGAGCCGATCACCCGGCGCTCTTTGCTACAGGCCTTACAGCCTCTGAATTCACTTGGGTTACTAAACCGCCATCATCCTATCCTTTTCGATGCACAGCCAAAATTCGGTATCGCCAAAGCGACCAGCCATGCACCCTACATGCTTCCCATAACGGCATGGCCGACATCGTTTTTGATGAGCCGCAGCGGGCCATCACGCCGGGGCAATCCATTGTTTTTTACGATGGAGAACGCTGCCTTGGAGGCGCTGTGATTGCGCAGTCAATGAACCTCCACTCCAGTTTCGAAAGAGGCTCAATAAGCACAAGCTAGCAGAGCCACTCCTTCGATTATCCTATCCCATTTATCTTATGATCGTGACCTTCTAAAAACTAATTCTTATCCCGATTTTCCCCATCGTTTTACCAAATTATTTAAATAAAAATATTAACATTTAATAACAAAAACAGTATAATTTTAATTATTAATAAAAAGGAGTTAATATTATGTCACATTTACCAACAGTTTCGACTCAACTAGAATCATCCGTATATCTCCCCCCCCTCTCTGTAAAATCAAATAGTCAGAGAGTATCGCTTGTCCCATTATTTATCGATCGAGTCATTTCTCCTTCACAGTTGAAATTCTCGGAACGGTTGCCTTTGAAAACCATCCAATCAGAGATAGAGTTGATGCTTCCGCCTCCAAAAAATAAAGATGTAAAACCAAACTGGTTCGAGGTCTCAATCAACCCACGTCCAGATCAATCGCCCCCCTCTCCTGATGTTGTAGTCAGCTCATGCTCGGATCAATCGCCTTCCTCTTCTGATATTGCAGTCAGCCCATGCCCAGATCGATCATCCCCCTCTTGCAACGAGAACGAAGCCCTCGAATCCGAAGACCACAAAGGATGGTTCCAAGAGCTCAAGAATTATGCAAACATTAATAGCGAATTGGACAATTTCGGGAGCATTCGTAGCGAAGTAATCGACTCAAAAAACAAAAAAAACGAACCGGAACTACAAGACAATTTAACAAACACACCTTCTAATTATCCTTTATTTAATTGGACAGCAGACGAACAATATGACAGCGGTCATTTTATAGTTCTAACACAAGAACCGGTGAGTGATTGAAGAACTCTCCCCTAAAGAGAAGAGTTCTGTTGATTTTATGAAGGAGAATGGTGTCTTGGGGGCGTTGTGATTGCGCAATCGATGAGAGAGGCTAACCGCTCCTTGCCCTCAATCATCTGATCTCCTTCCAAATAGACGATCTCTTGAGGCTGGATCACCGCACAAAACTGTTGCAGCCGCTCCGTATGCAAAATGATCGTCTTTACATTATGCAGAGAAGACAAAAGATGAATAAAATCATCGTCCGGATGCGCATCGCGCAAATAGATGACCAAATCACAGTCTCTCGGAAACGATAATTTTCGAATCGTCCGGTACAAGCTTCCCGTCATCACCTGTCCTTTTTCAAGCACAAGCAAGATCGAGCGCCTTCCCTTCAACACTTGCTGCAACGCAAACGTATGGCTCTCATCAAAGATCTTTGTATAGCAGTCGATTTCTAAAAGCCTCTCGGCAATCTCTCCTAGGGATACCTGCACGCAACCCAGCCGTTCAATCGCAATGCCTGCTGCGATATTAGCCAACTGAATCGCCAATGGCATGGGAAGATCGTTCGCCATCCCAAAACTTAACATGGCCAGCACGGTGTCCCCCGCGCCTGTGACATCTTTTACTTCTCGAGACCGGACCGGAAAATCGCTGCGAATACCGGAGCGATCGAATAGCGACATTCCCGCTTCCGAGCGAGTGATCAAGACAAGATCTGTCTTAGCCATCGCAAACAGTTGCGCCGCCACTTCATCCAACGATGCAACGGAAGGAACTCTCGCTGCTGCATAAGCCTCTGACAAATTCGGCTTAATCAAGCTCGCTCCTCGATACTTTGTAAAATCGATTCCTTTGGGATCAATGATCGTAGGGACAGATGCCTTTTTAGCCAATGCGATCACCTCTGACAACAGCCGATTGGACAAAAAGCCTTTTCCATAATCGGAAATAGCAACCACCTGTACATTGACAATCAATGATCGAAATAGATCAATGGCCCGATTTTCAATCTCTGAAGAAAGAGGATCGATTGTTTCAAAATCAATACGCAATAGCTGTTGGCTATCGGCGATGAGTCGATTCTTCACCGGAGTTTTATATCCGGGCTCAACAAATAGACCGGCAATATCGGCGCCTTCTTTCTCAAGAGAGTGGCGTAAAATACTTCCCGATTCATCAGAGCCGATGCGTCCCATAGCCACTACGGAGCCGCCTAAAGCAATTAGATTTAAAACCGCATTGCCGGCGCCGCCCGGACGCGATTCCTGTTTCATTACTTCCATGACAGGAACAGGCGCTTCAGGAGAAATCCGTTTCACTCGGCCTGTTGTATACGCATCGAGAACAAAATCACCTAAAACTAACGCCCGGAACGGACGAAAAGAACGAAATGCATTAGCAAGTGTATTTACCATCGAGCATCTTTCAGCAAATAATTCCGCACATAGTCAAAGACTGCATCGCGAATTGAGCAATTCGCAAGGCTTCCCAAAACAGTATCGGATTTATGCATGTCTGCGCAAGTATAATTCTGGTATTGGCCGCTCAGTTCAGGAGGCATGGGAATATATTCAATGCGCTCTGCTACCCCCAATGCATGGAACAATGCTTTTGCCAACATATTCCACGTTGTCGCTATCCCCGATCCCACATTGTACAATCCGGAAACAGCAGAATATTTCGGATCCAGCAATAAACAAGTCCTCATCACAGCATCTTTGAGATAAATAAAATCGCGGCACTGATCTCCATCGGCAAATCGATCCGGTTCATTCGACTCATATAGACGAATCACCCCTTCTTTTTGCACCACATGGGTCATCTTGAGAACCATCGAAGCCATGCGCCCCTTGTGATATTCATTAGGGCCAAACACATTGAAGTATTTTAAGCCCACTGCTCGCTTTAGAGCGCCTTCTCTCTTCATCCACAAATCGACTAAATGCTTCGAAAATGCATACATGTTGATCGGACGAAGTGTTTCAAGCTTTGACTCATCATCGGAAAATCCAAGAGATCCGTCTCCATAAGTTGCGGCTGAAGATGCGTAGATGAATCGTTTGTTCAATCCAAGGGCCCATTCAGCAAGTCGAATCGTGAATCGATAATTTGTCTCTAACAAATAATCAGCGTTCGACTCCATCGTATCAGAACACGCGCCCAAATGAATGACAGCTCCAACTTCACTCTCTCGTCCTTGAAGCCAGGAAAATAGCTCATGGCGGGAAATCAATTGCCGAAACTGTTTTCCAACAAGATTTTTCCACTTCTCTCCGGCTTTTAAATCATCAACGAGAATTAAATCAGTCTGTCCAAGGTCGTTCAAATGACGAACAACACCTGATCCAATCATTCCTGCAGCGCCGGTTACAATGATCATAGAACGAGTCATGGGCAGGAGGATAGCAAATCCATGGATACTCAAACAACTTGAAAAAATCGAGAACTGCGCAACTGAAAACAGCCGCTTGCGCTGCATATTGAACGGACAGCTTAAGGCTATCCCTGTTCTTTAGAAACAATCTCTGATAACCTGCAGCAAAAGAATTGGCCGCCCATTACCGAAGCAAAGACTCTCTCTCCTTTCAGGGAAACGTTCTTGAACCACTTAAAAAAGATCTCGATCCGGACTGCAAAAGGATAGATTTTTTGAGAAAAACTTGCCTCGTTAAGAGGCAAGTTAAGAAACGAAAAAAGATTACTCTTTCTCTGAGCTAGCTGCGCCTTCTTCCGTAGGAAGAGGGGCTACAACATTTTCTGTGCCCGCTGTGTTCAACCCTTCAGGGATGATGTGCAAAGAGCAAGAACAAGGAACGCCTTCTTTCAGTTTTAACGCGATTTTATGCACGCCAGTCACTTTAATTGGCTTTGTCAGTTGGATATATCGTTTTTCTACAGGAAGCCCTTGTTCTTGGAACAAGAGAGCGATATCAGCGGCAGAAACAGATCCGTACATGTGTCCTTCCGGATCCACTTTTACACGTGTCTCGAGAATGATGCTCTCAACTTGTTGAGCCAACTCTTGAGATTCTTTCTGATCGATGATCGCCTGCTGTGCTCGTTCAGCACGAAGTCTTTCCTGCTTGCGAAGCGTGTTTGCGCTTGCAATCACAGCAAAACCTTGCGGAAGAAGGTAATTACGAACATATCCCGGCTTTGCGGTAACCAGCTCGCCCTTTTTTCCCAATGCGTCAACATCTTGAAGCAAAAGCAATTGTTGTTTCATCATTTACTCCTTTGCCACAAACGGAAGCAGCGCCATATATCGGGCCTGCTTGATCGCTTTTTTAAGAACTTTTTGATAGTAATAAGAAACACCTGTAATCCGGCGAGGCAGAATTTTTCCTCGTTCCGTGATAAACTGTTTCAAAGTCTCAGTATCTTTGTAATCAATCATTTCAGCTTTTACAGCTGTAAACGGGCAGCTTTTCTTCTTTTTTGCAAAAGGAGAATCGGAACCGGAAGAGGCTCCCTGCTGCTGATAACTCGTAGTGTTGCTATTGGATCGTTTAAAATTCATGGCTAGCTCTGTGGTTTAATGGAGTTGAAATCAAGGCTTTCCAGCACTTTTTCGACACGCATTGTCATGAAGCGGATTAAATCTTCATGCAATTGATAGTCCTTCCAAAGCTCAGAAATCGCAGCAGTCGGAGCTGAAAAGTAGACAACGTAGTAGATCCCTTCCCGTTTGCCATCGATTTCATAAGCAAGCTTGCGCCGGCCTTGTTCGTGAATTTTATGAATTTCGCCCCCTTTCTGGACGATCCCTTCAGTAATTTTTTCAAATGCCTTTTTACGGGAATCCTCACTGAGCGTTGCGCTCAAAATGTACATTCCTTCATAAAGGCCTTTTCTATCTCTACCCATTTATTCTCCAATGCTTGGGTTTGATGGATTTTGGTTCGCAAAGTCCATCGCACGGTTTATTCCTAGTTCAAGCCAAATTTCCATGGCTTGAACCGCTCGATCCAGGATCGCCGGAAAGAGCGTTTGTTCTTCAGCAGAAAACCTGCCTAAAACGTAATTTGCTAAATCTTCTCTGTCATCGCAGCCTACGCCAATGCGAAGGCGGGCGAAGCAATTTGTCTGCAAATGCTCTTCTACACTCTTAAGACCGTTATGGCCTCCCGAGCCGCTATTGACACGCATTCGGAGCTGTCCCACAGGAATGGCCACATCGTCGACAACAACGAGAAGCCTGGACAACTCTATTTTCCAATAGCGCAGCACAGCTGCAATAGCAGCTCCGCTGTGATTCATAAATGTCAACGGCCCCATCAAAAGACCATCGGACTGACCGATAGTTCCCTCGGCGATGGAAGCCATCCATTCGGTTTTTTTACGAAATTCAAGGCGATGCTTGGCTGCTAAAAGCGAAACAGCATCAAACCCGATATTATGGCGGGTTTTCTCATACGTCTTTCCCGGATTTCTCAATCCGACAATGAGAAACTTTCCAACCACAAAAAAGCCTTATGCTTTTTTCGTGATAACAACAGCGACTTCACCCATTTTTGCCAATGGACGAACCCCTTGAGGAATTGCGATATCAGACAAGCGCTTGGATTCTGCAACTTGCATATCGCGCACATCCAAAGTAAATTCCTGAGGGATATTCGCCAAAGAGCACGAAACTTTTAAGTTGCGAATTACGTGGCGAATAAATCCGCCGAGCTTGACCCCTGCACACTCTGCAGCTCCAACAATTCGGATCGGAACGTTCACAGACACCGGCGCTGCATCAGAGACAAAAAGAAAATCAATATGCTCAATTGCATAAGTAGTGCGATGATATTGCAGCTCTTTAATCACAGCTTTGCGGGTTTCATGTCCGTCATGGAGTTCGAACACAATTGTAGGAAGCGATCCGGTCTTTATAGAACGGAGGATTGCATCAAATTCCTCTTTTTTTATGCAAAGAGGCAATCCCAATTGGTTTTGTCCATAAAGAACACCAGGAATCATTCCTTCGCGGCGCAGCTTGTTCAGGTCGCCTTTTTTTCCGGCAGTTCTTGTAAAATACGATAGTTTCATTTCTCTCTCCTAAGTCTTAAAAAGCGATGAGATCGACTTCATCGACACAATGCATTGAATCGCTTCGGCAATATACGAAGCAATCGAAACACAATCCACATTTGAGTTCAGCGCAGGGATTGAATCGGTCACCAAAAACCGATCAAATCCGGAAGGGAGCGCATTTCCGGCCCAAAGGCCATGAGTGACTGCGGCAATCACCTCGGACGCCCCTTGCGTTCTACACACTTCTGCAGCGGCCATTAAAGTCCCTCCTGTCGAACAAATATCATCGACAAGGACCACCTGTTTATCCGCCACATCTCCGATCAATGCGTTAAAGGCGACTGTCTTCGCATTGACGCGGCGTTTATCAATAATCGCCAAATCCGCCCGCAAATCCTCAGCGTACTTCCTGGCCATGCGGCTATTGCCGACATCGGGAGCCACAACTACGGGGTTCCTCAATTGAAGATCCTGCAACGCGCGTACCAAAAGAGGCCGCGCCCGGAGATGATCTACCGGGATATTAAAAAACCCCTCAATCTGATCCGTATGCAAGTCCATTGTCAAAAGCCGAGTCACTCCGGCCTTTTCCAACAAGTCCGCCACCAGCCTTGCAGTAATTGGAACGCGTCCCCTCTCTTTTCGATCTTGCCTTGCATAAGGATAGTAAGGCAAAATCGCCACGATCGACCGAGCTGACGCTCGTTTTAATGCATCGACCATAACAAGAAGTTCCATGAGAAAATGGTTCGGCCGCCTGGCTGGCGATTGGATGACGAATACATCCTTTCCTCGCACTGTCTCAAGGATCCGAATTCCGATTTCCCCATCGGGAAACCCTTCAATCTCCACCTCGCCGAGCTGTATGCCAAGAATATTCGCAACCTGTTTCGCTAAACCCTCATGCGAGGATCCGGAAAACAGCATAAAAGAAGATTCTCTGCGCATACCTCTAGACTCACATCAAATTGGGGTGGAAGGATTCGAACCCTCGCATGGCGGTACCAAAAACCGCTGCCTTACCGCTTGGCGACACCCCACTAATCGTCTTCACTCTACGCAAAAACAGGAACCATGTTAACGGAGGAACCAAATATTTAGCAATGGGTCTTTAAAGAGTCCCGTTTTGATCAGCCAACAATAGCCAAGTTCAAAAAATGTTTTTTGTTTAACCCATGAGAGCGTATAGACAAAATGTATGAGAATCGTACACTTGGCTTCCGAATTCGCTCCCATTGCCAAGGCCGGAGGCCTTGGCGAGGTGGTCGTCGGCCTCTCCCGTGAATTGCTCCATCTTGGCGCCCACGTCGATATCATCATTCCAAAATATGATTTTATCAACGTGGGGCAACTCCTGGATATCAGGCTCGATCTTCCGGAATTTAAATGCCTGGAAAAGGGCAATCTCCACACCAATGCCATGTGGACAGCCTCCTGTGAAGGAATTCGAATCCACCTTCTTGAGGCCCGCCATCCGACCGGTTACTTCCATCGCGGAAAAATCTACGGATGCGAAGACGATACTGCCCGTTTTCTCTACTTTTCTCGAGCGGCTCTAGAATACCTAAAACTAACAGCCGCCCCTATCGATGTACTCCATCTCCACGACTGGCATGTCGCCATTGCCGCCATTTTAGCCCGCGATCTATTCAAACTCCCCATCAAGACCATTCTACTTACAATCCATAATGCCGAATACCAGGGCAAATGCGCGACCTGGGACCTCGACGCCATCGGGCTCAAAGGACTCGACTACCTTGTCAAAGAAAAGCTTCAAGACGACGACCCGAAACATCCCAAACTTATCAATCTCCTCAAAGGCGGCGTTGTCTACTCCGACATAGTCAATGCCGTATCGCCAACTTATGCAAAAGAGATCCTCACTCAAGAAATGGGTTATGGCCTGGACCCTACATTCCGCAAGCACAAAAAAAAGCTTACAGGCATTCTGAACGGCCTTGATTTGCAGCTATGGGATCCCGGCTACCAAGCAAAAGATTCCATGAATACCATCCTGGATGCCAAAGAATCTGCACGAAAAGAGCTCCAAAAGCAATTTCGTCTCTCCGAGAACAATCGCCCCTGGGTCGGGGCAATCACCCGCCTGGTCGCTCAAAAAGGCCCTGAGCTTCTGGAAGAGGCCCTAGAACAAACCCTCCGCCTAAAGGGCACATTTCTACTCCTTGGATCTTCCCCTATCCCTAAATTACAGGCCTATTTTGAATCGATCAAAAAAAAATATGCAAATAACAGCAGCCTACTGCTCCATTTCGCCTACGACGAAGCACTATCCCGTCAAATCTATAAAGCACTTGATTTTCTCATCATCCCCTCGCGTTACGAGCCCTGCGGTCTTACTCAAATGATTGCCATGCATTACGGAACCATTCCGATTGCCCGCGCAACGGGGGGCTTAAAAGACACCATTATCGACGTCCGAGAAAACAACAAGCCGAACGCCAACGGGTTTCTTTTCCCGGAATACAGCAAGCAATCTATGAATCTCACCCTCGAGAATGCCTTCGAACTCTTTCGCAAGGATCCCAAAAAGCTTCAAATGCTGATTTCAAACGGCATGCAAATCGACTGGAGCTGGAAGCTCCCCGCTCAAAAATATCTAGCCCTTTACTCAGATATGGGGGCAAATTCTTTACCTCGGGGTACCAAATAGCTCGCTAACCGAAAGCTAAAAAAACGGGATTGCACCCAGCTATCCACTCAGCGAATCATCAAGATCGCTCTCTGGTTTTTTACGAACGCCTTACCAACCTAAATATCGGGATAACACAACCCATTAAAACACACCACTTTTATTCAGAATTAATAAAATTGTCAATCAAAAAACAAACAAAATAATTAACTTTACAACTAAATAGCTTTTAATGTAAAATTTTAATTAAAACCAACAAAAAGAATCATTTTTATGAAAGACACCCAAGCTGCAACAATAACCGGACAACAATTATCCAGCTCCGCTAATGCGTCAACCTCAAACCCAGGGCGGCTGGGGAATCGAAAAATTTACATTTTAGGAGCCGCTTTGACTGCCGCTGCATCTGCAGTTTCGGGCTTGGGTATTTATGCGCTCGTCCTAACCTCTCCGCTTTGGCTTCCGCCTACAATGGCTTTCTTTGCAACACCTGCAGGATGGGGCGTTGCAGGTGGTTTGATAACTCTCGGAATTTGTGTATTGGCTTATGAGCTATTTCACTCGGATGAGGAGGAAGAAGAGGGAAAAGGAGAAAAACCCGAATTCTTTTCCAAACCCATGCCACTAGAACACGAACTTAGACACTCAAAAATCAGCGATCAGAAACTTATAGAAGACAAATATAGAAACCCAAACATCACCGATGAGGAACTTAAAGAGGTTAAGCAAGAAATCGGAACTCGTGGCAAGAGATATTTAGAAGATGACAAGCTCTACCCGCAGATATCAGTAGCTCTTCATGAAATAGAAGAAATAGAGAAAAAGAGAGAAGAAGAAGCAGAAAAATTAAGCGCCTCCGGACCAAACGAATTTGATTGGGACCAGTATGATGAACTCGTAGAAGAGGAAAACGAAGAAATTGAGTTTTCTCGTCAACCAAGCTCAAGTCACGAAATTCTAACAAAAGCACCGGATAATGCAACCCCTGTTACTCCGAAACAGGAAATCACCCCGATCATTGATCAGGAAAACAAGGGTCAGCCGGAAATAAGCGTGCCAAAGAGAAAACCCAGAAAAGCAAAAAAACAGGAAGGGATTCTCGAAGACATACGCAAAAGCCGGAGAGTCCTTAGAGAACAAGTACGCGGCAATTCTAATAGAAAGTTGCAGCCCAGCGGTTTTTCTCTTTTCGAAAAACCACCAATAATTTGAGCAAAAAAAAAGGCCTTAGTTAGTTTCCTAACTAAGGCCGAAGTA
>DALYFE010000005.1:0-966 GCA_031972195.1 Chlamydiales bacterium
GAGGAAGGAGGCTAAAAATGTCCCCAAAATAATCGCTAAATAGGTAAAGGAGGTCAATGAGCCATTGGCTTTTGAGACCATTTTGGATTCGACAAGCTCGGGGATGATCCCATATTTCGAGGGCCCAAACACAGCGCTTTGCGTCGCCATTAGAAACAGGGCGACAAAAGATCCGAATTCCCATTGGAAATAAACGGCTGTGGCGCCGAAGCTCATAATGACCAGTTCGAGAACTTTTGTTGCGACAATGATCGTTCTTTTGCTGATTTTGTCCGCTAAAACGCCTGATCCTGAGGAAAATAGGAGAAAGGGAATCACAAAAATCGCCCCTGCAAGGGCTAAGATTTTCGGTGCGGCCTCAGGTCCTTTGACGTTGATTAAAAAATAAATGACTAACAATTTAAAGATGTTATCATTCAGAGCGCCCAAAAACTGCGTTGCGTTGAGCAAATAAAAGGATCGATAGTCAGATCGAAAAAACCAGCGCATCAAATAAAACAATCCTTTTCAATAGAAACCGTTCAAAAATTAATAGAGCAAGGCAAGGGGCGTCCTATCCCCTTACCTTGCCTCTCATGATATTAGGTTATCTTCTCCTTGAACCTGTTGCAATAGAAAAAACGTGCTATAGAGGATGGGTTTTGCCATAATTGACTTGTATGAGAAAGCTTTTCTTTAGCCATCGTTTAGAAATATTGGCAGCAAATTTATTTCTTGAGCTTCTCGGAGATGGGCAGTTTCCTTTGGCAAGAAGGACTATTTTTGTTCCGTCAAGGTCGATGAAGCAGTGGCTTCTTCAGCAATTTGTTCATTTTAGCCAAGAACATGGGGTGGCCGGCTATAAAATTTATACTCTGCAGGAAGGGCTTGCGCAATTTTTCCCCTCTTCTTCCGGGTTTGCAGAAATATTTTGCTCTCTTTTTGAGCATCTCCCCCATTGCGACGAGCCCCTTGTTTTAGAGTATC
>DALYFE010000005.1:976-4665 GCA_031972195.1 Chlamydiales bacterium
TCTTCAGAGCGCCTTGTGGAGCTGGCGTATCTGCTCTCGTCTCTGTTTTTGCGCTACGAAGAATTCGGTCTTTCTTTGGATGCCGACCATTGGCAGCATCGCCTTGCGCAAAAACTTTTTACCGAGGGCCATTTAAGAGGCTCTCTCCAAACGGATCAGGCTGCCCTCTTGGCTCCGATCCACTGCTTTGGCTTTGATTTTCTTTCAGAAAATCTTTTGCAGACGTTGCAAACGTTTTCTTCGTTGTCCATTTATCTCTTTTCTCCATGTTCTCAGTATTGGACAGATGCGTGCGCGGACCGGGAACGAATTCGATTGAACCGTTATTGGAAAAGGCGGAAAGCTTCTTTAGAAAAAAGAGAGGAATTGGATGCGTATCTCAAGGAGGGCCCGTCTCTTTTGGCTAATTGGGGCGTCCTTGGGCGGAAAACCTTGGAATATCTGGATGCATATGATTGGGAGGTCATCGATCATTATCCAACAGATCTGATTCCAAATTCGAATTTAGGGCATCTTCAGAAAAGTCTGCTTTCTTTTTCTTCTTTGCCTAGGCCGGATCAACAGAGCGCAGATGAATCGATTGTGATTACACAAGGAGGCTCTTCTCTTCTTCAAGAAGTAGAAAGGCTCCATGCATCGATTCTGTTGGTCATGGACAAAATCCAATGCGCGCCCTCGGATATTTCTGTTTTGGCGCCGGACATTCAACAGTATGCGCCCCTTATCGAATGGGTTTTTTCTGACTTGCCGTACCGAATTTCAGGATTGAACATTCGATCGAAAAGTTTTTTTGATCAAGGGATGCGCCTTTTATTAGAATTTAGACATATTGAAGAGCTTGTTTGCTTATTTGAAAATCCCTCCTTTTGCAAAGCATGCGATTGGGATGCTGAAACGCTCAGGGCTTTTCAACAATGGCTCTCTTCGCAACAGGAGATCGATAAGCTCGAAGAGACTTTGCTCGACTCCGCATTGTATCTATTCCCAAAACACGACGCGTCTATTTTTTCAGGATCGTTGGATCAAGTAGAAGCATGGGTAGCGATTTTAGAGTCGCTGCGAAAAGACCGGGCGTTCTTAAAAGAATCGAAAACGCTTTCCGATTGGGCTTTTGAACTGCGGGCTTTGATAGCGAAATACCTGCGTATCGATCCGGAAAATGAAGCCGATGTGTTTGCAAAAGATTGTTTTGAGCGTTTGATGAAACAATTGACCCTCTGCCAAACAAAGGGCTTATTTCCTTTTGCAGTGATTCAAAAACTTTTGCAAAGGCCCTCCCCGGACAGTCAAATCCATGCCTCGCATCTTCATGCAATTCGCTTTGGATCGATCGAAGAGGGCGCTCTCATGCCGGCAAAGGTTGTATTTTTAATCGGCATGGATGAAGAGAGCTTTCCTCGAAGGCCTATTGCTTCCTCTCTTGATTTATTGCGCCATTGTCAAAGATACGTTCCCAGTTCTGCCGATCAAGATCGCTATTTGTTGCTTCAGGCGCTTTTTGCAGCAAGAGAGGTCCTCCATATCAGTTATCGGCATCTGTCTTCTAGGGAAGGAAAGCCGATGAATCCCTCTTTTTTGATTGAGGAGCTCGATCGCATGGCCCCGGTGAAAAAAGATGCAACTGAAGAATTCCTTTCTAAAGCGAAAGAGATTTCCCTCTCTGGTATAGACATGCCTCAAAGAGAAGAGCAGACGCTTTCGCTCGATCCTGCATCCGCTTTTTGTTGGCCTGCAGAGCCAAAGGTTTCTTTGCCGGAAAAAGACTTGGTGATTTCTCTTGCAGATCTCAGTGCATTGTCCCGCCACCCTTGGGAATTTTATTTGAAACAAAAGTGGGGCATTGTTTTGAAAGAAGTGCAAAAAGAGGAGCCTTTCGCTTTGCTAAAATCGAAAAGGCTTCGGCAATGGCTCTGCTGTCCTGGTGAAGAAGTTCTTACGGAAGGTTTGTCTCCGGGGCTTTGCGGCGAGGCGTTAAAAATAGAACTGCTAGATACAGCAAAACAGTGGCAAGATCAAATGGATTCCTGGGGTGTTGTGCCTGAGTCTATTTCTTTGCAGCTCAGCTGCCGCTCTCCAAAAAAAACAGAGCAGGGATGGGAATTTCCGGCTTTTGAGTGTTTGGTTGGGGACAATTTACGAGTTAAGATTGTCGGAGACATACAGACGGCCTCTGCAAGAGGGTTTTTATATAGAGGACGCGATACTTTGGCTGGGGTTTTAAAAGTGTGGCCCGAGTCTCTGTTGGCTGCAAACGTATTGGATTGCCCGGATATTTGTTTTTTAGACACGGGCAAAATAAAGACGGTTGCAAGTCCAAAAGAAGCGCTCCAGGCATTTCTTGCCTACTATTTTCTAGCTCTTTCAGCGCCATCTCCCTTGCTCCCTGATTGGGCCTCTGTGATTTTGCGTAAAGGAGATGCAGATTGGGAAAAAACGATTAGCAATCGAGTATCCGGGAAGGGCGTTCAATATACGGATCCGGTGATTGATTGGGTGTGTGCTAGAGCAGATCTTCCTTCAGCGGAAATATGGCGCAGTCATTGGCAGCCGATTTTACAAGAGAAGTTCTCATCTCTTTTAGCTCTTTATCCTGAGAGGTCCAATGCGTCCGTTTAATTGCCTCTCTCTTGATTGCCCCATCTTAGGCCCGCATCTTTTGGAGGCGTCCGCCGGCACGGGAAAAACATTTTCTATTGAGCATGTCTTTGTCCGCCTGCTGCTTGAACGGGCAGCTCAGGCTTATCCCTGTTCTTTAGAGCAGGGTCTAGCGAGCTCTTTATCTGGCCGTGGCAAGGAACTTGCCACCCTTCTCCGGAGCGGAGAATCTCCTTCTCTTCAGGAAGGAGTTCTTCAAGCAGAGGGTTTTGAAGTGGAAGAGATTTTAGCTGTCACATTTACAAAATCCGCCGCCCGGGATTTAAAGCAAAGGATCCGGGCTAATATTGAAGAGGCTTTGCGACGCATTCAAGAACTCCTTCCTGAAGGGATGGAGTCTCTCGGCTCCGGTAAAGAAGGCCGGGTTGCTTCTTACGGCCAGACAGATAGCTCGCTTGACTCTCTCCTAAAGAACAAAGATAGCCTTAAGCTGCCCGTTCAATGGGAGTATTTGCTTCCCCATCTTCAGTCTTCCGTTGCAGTGAAAAGGCTGTCCGATGCGCTTGTAGCATTCGATCGGTGCCAGATTTTTACAATTCATGGATTTTGTTATCGGATGCTGCAGGAATTTGCATTCGAAGCCAATTTGGGACTTGTGTTGGCAGATCCCGATAAAGAGATAAAATCCTCTCAACGGCTTGTTCGAGAGGCAGTGCAGTTTGTGAAGTGTGGAATTGGACCCGATCTTCTTTGTGCGCAACAAATGATGCATCTGATGGCTCAATTTAATTCATTCGGAGAATTGGCAGAGGGCTTAATAAAAAAGAAGGGTGATTTACAGTGCGCTTCATTTGAAGAGATATCGAAGCGCTACGCTGAGGCATGGAATCTATGGCAGGGAGACCCTGTGCAAGAGAATCGGTTGATCGAAGACCTGGACCGCCTTCTTCCCTGTTATAAAAAAACACAAGGGGAGCATTTTGCATTGCAAGCTGCAGCGCTAATCCAGGGGGACCTTCGGTTATTGATCAAAGAAAAGGGTAGCATTTTTAAACTACTGGATCCGAGCAATCGGCGGGTGAAAGCGCAAATGC
>DALYFE010000005.1:4702-9260 GCA_031972195.1 Chlamydiales bacterium
AGCAGCTGCACTATCCGTCGTTTTGGGATTGGGCGGCTCTTCATTTAGCGCCGTTGATTCAGGAAGCATCGGATCCAAAAAAGATTTTCGGCTGTTTGCAAGCTGCTTGGGCCAAGATCGAGCAATTGATTTTAATCGACGAGCCGCTTCGAGATCCCGATACGATTTTGCAGCAAATGCAGCTGGCAATCAAAAGAGAGCGATTTGCATCGAAAGTCCGCCAGAAATACCGGGCCGCAATCATTGATGAATTTCAAGATACGGATCCAACCCAGTGGGTCATTTTTCAGGCTTTATTTTTAGATTCTCAGAAAAAAATGGATGCGCTGTATTTGGTTGGAGATCCAAAACAATCGATTTACCGCTTTCGAAAAGCAGATGTTTATACATATTTCGAGGCGCGAAATCTTTTGGGAAAAGAGGCGTTATTTTGTTTGGATACAAACTATCGCTCTACAGCCTCGTTAGTTGGAAGTCTCAATGCATTGTTTGCAAGAGATTGGCTTCATTTGCCAAAGATTGGAGAAACGATCCCCTGCCCGCCTGTTCATTCAAAAGCTGCAGCCCATTGTATTTCTTTCGACGATGGCAAGGGCGCTTTGCATGTGTTGATAGGCAATGAAGGATCTTTTGAAAGTTGCTTTCTTCCCTATGCCGTTCGGGAAATCAATCTGCTTTTTGAGACGATTGGATCTTATGGAGCCTTTGCAATTCTTGTGAAGGATCGCTTCCAGGGAGAGGCTGCTTTAAACGCATTGCAATCCAATGGCATTCCGGCCATTGCAAGAAGCTCTGTTGCTTTAGGAACAACTGTTGCGTTTCAGGCGATTTATGAATTGTTTTCTTCGCTGGGAAGCTTTAAAAATCCCTCCAAGCAAAGACTTGCAGAAGCCGGTCCCTTTGCTTTCCTTTGTTCTCTGCAGAGCCGCTTGCAGTTGGAAGAAACAGGGCTTATTTCTTTTTGCCGCCAACTGGTTCAACCGGAATTTGATAAGGACTTTACTCGTGATTTGAAACAGATTGTAGAGGAACTGCTTATTTGGGAGTCTCGCGAAGGGTTTTCTTTTCAAGGGCTTCTTCGCTTTTTAGAGGAGCTGAAAGAGCTCGATCCTGATGAAGGAGGACGCCGCCATTTGGATACGGAAGAAGATGCGGTCCAAATTTTGACGATGCATGCGAGCAAAGGGCTTGAGTTTGAAGTTGTTTTCGCACTGGGACTTTCCACCGGCCATCAAAGAGGCGTGAAAGAGGAAGAAGAGGAGATCGACGCCGAAAAATTTAGACAGCTTTATGTTGCAATGACTCGGGCCAAAACGCGGCTTTACATTTCGATGACAAGTTTGAAAAAAAATCGGGGCTCTGCTTCTCCCATGGAGTTATTTTGCAATTTATTGGAGGCGCAAGAAGGGCCTATTCTCCCATTGTTGGAAAGGCTGTCTCAAAAAGAGAGCATCACTTACGAACAGCTAGCCGATGTGATTGAGTGTACTGTCCATTCTCCAAGCTCTTTATCGACCAACCAAACTGCAGATCCTCTCCCTTCTGCGCCTTCGATTGAGCCAAGGTTTCTTCAATCATTTACATCTCTTGCGCAGCCAAAAGAGGCTCATAAAAAAGAGGCGCCTCAGATCCGATGCGACCTATATACTCCCCATACAATTCCAAGGGGGCCTGAAACAGGAGTTGCGATCCATCAAATTTTTGAAGATATTTTCAAATCCCCTCATGCTATTTGGAAAAATCCTTCAGCGATATCAGCTTTGATTGATGTCCAATTGGCAACCTCGCCCCTGTTACCTTGGGCGGAGGCAATCAAAGAAATGGTCGATCGAACGCTGAAGCTTCCTATTGCGTCATCGTTTTGCCTTCTCGATTTAGATCCGCTGCATCTGCAGACGGAAATGGAGTTTTTGTTTTTTCATTCTCCTAACTATGTTCTTGGATTCATTGATCTGGCGTTCTTCCATAAGGGCAAGCTCTATTTTGTGGATTGGAAGACAAACTGGCTTGGCAATGACGATGCGGCGTACGCTTGTGTTAAGGAGGCCATGGCAGAGCATGATTATTGGCTGCAGGCCCGATTGTATACAGAGGCTCTCAGACGTCATGTAAAGCAGTTTTACAATGAGCCCTTTGAAGAGATTTTTGGAGGAGCCATCTATTTGTTTGTTCGAGGAGGCGGTATGTGTCATTTTAATCCGGAGAGCGTCTAGTGGAATTCGGGGCTTTGGATCGATTATTTGCCAATACTTTGCTGCAAAGCCAAGGCGATTGTCCTGAAGGGGCAAGCATTGCTTTGATGCGGTTAATGAACCATGCGCGCAGCGGACATCTTTGTGCCAAAAGAGAATTTCTTGGGGAGGCGATTGATTCGCTCTCTCCATTGATTGTAGAAGATGGCCTTTCTCTTTTTCCAAAAGCCCCGGTTATTAGATACGAAGATCTTTACTATTTGCAGAAAAATTGGGTTTACGAAACACACCTTCTCGAATTGACGCAAAAATTGCGCAAACAGCCGCCTCCTGCGTATTTGAATCGTACGGTTTTTCGCGAGCGCCTCGCAGAGCTTTTAAGCTCCGGAAAGCTGCTGCCTGCCCAGGGTCAGGCAATCGGTTCCGTTTTGAATCAATCTCTTTCCGTGATTTGCGGAGGTCCGGGTACCGGAAAAACGTATACGGCCTCGCATCTGGTCAAATTACTTTTTTTATCCCGATCTTCCGAGAAACCCGATTTTCGCGTTTGTCTTGCAGCGCCGACCGGAAAGGCTGCATTTCACCTTCGATCGGCGCTCGATGCGCAGGGAGTGTCCGATCCACATTTGCATATAGAATCGCAAACGCTCCATCGGCATCTTAAACTCCAGCCCGGCGCTACGCGCTTATTTTCCAAGCGCAAGATCGACGCGGATCTTGTGATCGTCGATGAAGCATCGATGATCGATGTGTCCCTTTTGACGCATCTTTTGGAAGCGATCGGAGATGAAACCAGTCTTGTTTTGATTGGAGATCCTTACCAACTGCCTCCGGTCGGCTCCGGCGGATTATTCGCTGAAATGGGCCATTTATTTGGAGTCCATTTGGATCGATGCGTTCGTACGGACGAACCGATGCTCCAAGAGATCGCGCAAGCGGTAAAACAAGGAGAGTCTGCTCGATTGATGCAGATTTTTGCTGCAGGCTCGGATAGCGCTAGACGACTCGACTGGCCGTTTGATGGTCAGCTTGTAGATCGGCTCTGCGAGTACATTCAACCTCTTAGCTCTGAAATGCCTCTTGATCCGAAATTTTGTATGGAGCAGTACAATCGGCATCGTGTATTAAATGCGCTGCGTCAGGGACCTTACGGCTCGGATGTATTCAACCTAAGCATTTTTGCCGCTTTGCAAGGCAACAATCAATGGTGGGCCGCTCCCATTCTTGCAACGGTGAATGATCCTTATTCGGATCTCTATAATGGAATGAGCGGGGTTTTGATTGGGAAAACATTGAAAGATGCGATTGCCTATTTTCCCGATCCCTCTTCAGAGGAGATGCGGAAGTTTTCTTCCCCTCCTCCATATGAATTGGCATTTTGCCTATCGATCCATAAAAGCCAAGGAAGCGAATTTCAGAATGTTTTAGCGCTATTTCCTGAAGGGAGCGAACATTTCGGAAGAGAGGCTTTATATACGGCCGTGACACGGGCTAAAAAAAGCTTAAAAGTTTTAGGCTCGGATGCTGTGCTGCAACAGATGCTATCCGAACACGTTTGCACGGACTCGGGATTTTCCAGAAGACTAAATATAGGTGATTAAATTTTCGACTATCGATCAACCTAGGCTGGACTCTTCGCGTTGGAGCTGCTGCCTTTGGCTATCGTCTCTTAAGAGCTCTCCCTGCCGACGATATTGTTCCAGCTGTCTTTGTGCAGCTAGAGGATCTCTCGCCGGTTCGGGCTGTCTTGGCGCGATTGGATCTTGATTGGGCGCAGGCGCCGGAGCCGGCGGCGCAGGCCGGTTGATTCTGGCTAACGGAATCACCGGTCTTCTGGGCGCTGCAAAATAGGGCGCATCAATCGGGTATTGATCGGGGATGAGGCGCGCAGGCAGCGGCATAGGAATGGGCTCTTCTATAGCCAAATCATTGATAATGGGTTTTGTATAGTCGATGGCATAGGTGGCTCCAAGTCCCATAAGACCTGATGTGATCGCAGGGTGTACGTAAGACGCTGTTTTGTCAGCAATGCCGGTAGAGTTGAGAAAAATCCAAGAGGCTCCGGATGCGCAAATACCGGTAATTTTAGGATGTTCCGAACATTTTGCAAGCGCTTGATTGCACTTTTGGTGGGTAGACTTCAAAAATTGGGTCACCGGCTTATTAAAATAGGAGAAAGCAGGATAGATGAATGCGACGCAACAGGCGATTTGTCCTGCAGTTTTGACAGTTTTAGAGCCGAGATATTCAGGCTCAAAGCCGGAGGATAAAAAGCTTCCGATTCCATCGCCAATCCCGGCGCAGGCAGATCCGAGCATTTTAGGAATTGCGCCAATATAAGGCCCCAAAATTCTCCCAAGCGGAGT
>DALYFE010000005.1:9270-26755 GCA_031972195.1 Chlamydiales bacterium
AATTGTCCCTGCGACGACAGTGATAAGGGGGCCTCGATTTTTCCTTGTAATGGATGCGCAATCTTCAATAAATCCTTCGGAAGGCAGCTCCGGAGGAATAGGGAATTGAATTTCATTGGCATAGACCAAGTCATTAATATTTTTGAGAACCTCCACATTTTTGCGTTGGAGGTCGTTCATAGCTCTTTCAAAAACTGTCATGGCTGCTCTTCCACTACATCCTTTGGAATTTGTGGGAAGCTCCCCAATTAGTTTTAAAGCAAGAGGTTTTGCAGTGTCTATGATGTATTTAATTTCTTTTTGCAAATCGATGTAGTCGCTGTGGAGATAGACCCACTCTTTATCGAGAGGCTGTTCGGATAAATGGTGATTGAGTGCGATGATATCTTGAATTCGGATGGAGATGTGCCCCAGGCAGTTGTTAATGAGCTCTATTTTGGCATTCAGATTGGGAATGGTTGCCCGCTCTTCCGGATCCTGAACGCTTGCCGGATCAACCAGGGGGATTACATAATATACGGGTGCAGTTGTCATAAACTTAAAAACAGTTAATCTTTTTTAAAAGCAAAAAAGACAGCGACCCGGTTGCCAGGCGCTGTCTTATAAAGAAATTTTAAGAAATGGTTGACTTAGGCTTTCGCGCAGCGAAGAGTAAGCCGGGATTTCGTTCTAGCGCCTTTCTGGGCTTTGAAAATTCCCCGTTTTACGCCTTTGTCAACAATGCTATAAATTTCTTGCAGTTTCGCCTGAACTTTTTCAGCCCCTTCCTTTTCGGAAAGAGTTTTTTCAAGGGATCGGATCGCTGTGTTTACAGAGGAACGAAAAGATCGGTTCCTCAAGCGACGCTGTTCGCTTTGGAGGTCTCTCTTCAAAGCAGATGGGCGTTTTTCTTTTTTCTTTTTGTCTTTAGGTGCGGTAGCCATAGTTCCTCTTTGCACAATTTAATCCCAATACTATAATCTCTCGGGTATAATTCGTAAAGTCTCATGCTGCAAAAATTGCTTTTTCCTCTTTTTCTTGTTCTTCTTGGGGCGGTGTCATCTGTTTATTTTTCTTACCGCCTGTCTGAGGCTCTATTTTTCTATTGCTCTTTGACTAAGCAGGCGGAGGCTCATATTTCCCGTTGGGAGGTCAAAGAGGTTCAAGGAAAGTTTATTGTAAGGGCCGCTTATTCCTTCGAGTCAGAAAACAGTCTCTGGACGGGATCTTCCGCTGTGGATGGAGCTTGGTATTTAAACGAGGCTGCGGCAGTTGGAGATTTGCGTGAAAAAGCAAGCAGACAATGGCTTGTTTGGTTCGATCCGGCAAGTCCTTCGATCTCCTCTATTGAGAAAAGTTTCCCGAAGGGCCTTTTGTTTCGGACAGCGGTTTGCTATGCAGTTTTTGTCTGGTTTGTGATTTTTTTAAAAAAAATTTTAACAACTTCTAATTAAAAATGATGAAAGATTGCAAGGCTGACTCCGCCAACAAGATATTTTCTGTATGGGCTTTATTCTTTTCAATCACGCTGGCGATCTGTTTAACTCAAGTAGCCTCGGAAATCTATGCGCCGGCTATGCCTGCAATCGCGAGTGATTTTGGGGTAGGTATTGATTCGATCCAGTGGAGCATTGCTTTATACATGATTGGAGTTTCTGTCTGCCAGCTCATTTACGGGCCGATTTCGGAAGGGATCGGCCGCAAAAAGACCCTTCTTTTGGGAATGACCTTGTTTTTAATAGGGACGATTGTTTGTCTGCAGAGCGTTAATATCCAGATGTTGTTGTTTGGCAGACTTTTGCAGGGAGCCGGCGCTGCGGCAAGCGCCGCTCTGTGGCGATCCATTTTCCGCGACCTGTTTCAAGGGGAAGATCTCGCAAGATATGGCGCTTACCTGGGCTCAATTATTGTCTTTATTGTTCCTTCAGCCCCTCTTTTGGGAGGCTATCTGCAAACTTTTTTCGGATGGCGTTCCTGTTTTTTATTCATGTGTCTTTATGTGATTGCAACCATTCTCATTGTTTTTCTTGTTCTGATTGAGACGAATAAAGATCATCATGTCAATAAGTTGAGCTTGCGCTTCGCATTGGGTCGATATAAAGAATTGATGTTGAGCCGTGCGTTTATGTTCCCCGCTTTGGCTTGCTGTCTGACTTATGGTTCTTTTTTCGCCTGGTTCGTGACAGGGCCTGTCCTGCTGATCCAACAGATAGGAATAAGCCCTGTTTCTTTTGGATGGCTTACTTTTTTCTCTGCCGGGATTACTTACTCGCTTGCTAGTCTTCTTAATGGGAGGAAAGTAAAATCCTGGGGTTCTCATAAGATGCTCGCCATCGGGTGGAGTTTGATGATTGGATCGGGAGCTGTTCTGGCTTTTCTCCAATTCCTGTTTGGGCTGACTTTGTGGGGCGTGGCTTTTCCTTTGGTTTTCTTTTACTTCGGGTCTGCTTTGATCTGGCCAAACACGTTTGCGGCTGCATTCGCTCCGTTCGGGCATATTGCAGGCTATGCCGGAGCTTTGTATGGATTTCTTCAGCTTGGAGGAGGCGCATTTTTTAGTGGACTCATGTCGTACTTGCCGGATGGGAATATCTACCCCTGTTCTTTCGTCATGACTCTGTCAGCTATTGCAGCATGGTTGATGTATCGTCTATCAAGATGCGAGAACCGCTGAATCGACGCCGAGAATCTCTTTGCCGTTTCGGAAGGAGGTTTTAGAACAGCTTCTTAGAAATAGTTTTTTAACAGGTTCAAGTAGGGATCTTTGATCCAGCCTCTTATGAATGCAAGTAAAGAGTTCCATCCTGGCAATTCTGTTTGGAGCCTGTTTTCTTTGTCTTTCCATGCGAGAAGCGTTGGAAAAGAGGGCCCTGGCCGTAGTGCGCGATGAATGAGGTCCCCTTCAAAATAGAGGTTTGTCTGTCCGGTTTTATTTAAAATCTGAGACGGGAATTCGTCCGGCCAGGTATGGTTGGGAAGCTTTTGGGGTTTTGAAAGATCGATTTTGAGAGGAAATCCTTTTTGTTTTCTTTTATGGTTTGCAATCAGTTCGAGTTGATCGTAAAAATAGCTGAATCCTTTGTTGGCAAATGAAAAAAAGTAGCAGAGGCCATTCTTCCTTAAAAATTCCTCTGCCGGACGGACGAAGGATTTATTGAATATTCGGTCATCGAGAAGCCATACGACAGTGTAGCCGATTTTTCCATAGTCAGAGATGCGCAAGGCCGCTTCAGAGCTGCTGATTTTAGAGCATTGGATTTCAAAAACAATTTTTTCTTTTTCCCAGACAAGGTCTCCAATTCGACGAATGGATGGAAAGGGGCGCTCGATCTCAGTCTGGTTTTGAGGGAGAAATTTTTGCAGCTGCAATTGGAGGAGAAGATGGTTGCCGGATTTGCTGAAAAGACTGCACTTCGAAGCTCTCCGAACGTGATAAAAATGGGCCATCCGCATCCTTCCCTTGCGCAACCGGACGGGATTGCCGCATTCCAGGCAGTAGTAGGCGGCCTTTGGCAAGGCGTCTGCCGCAAAGGTGCATCCGTCCCTTGAAACCGGGTTGGATGGGCCTTCGCAAACTCTGCCATCGTTTGCATTTTCTTGGCTTAGCGCATATAGGACCATACTCTTAGACCGTTTGCATTTAGAGATTGTTTCTTAATCTTTGAAGCCATATGATGAGACCTAAGTCGCAATTCGTCTGCAGCATTTAAATTCCGCTTTTTTGTGGATTTAAAATCTCTTGTATATTTCAATCGTCGTCGGTATATGTTGACAGAAAGGGTGAGCAGCATTCAGAATATTTTCATTCTTTTGACGAATTTTTTGCAGTAAAAACATACACTTTGATTTTAGGAGAACATGAGCGCCAGCACCACTTTCAGTAATCCGCAGCACCAGCAAAAGATCGAAGATTTAGTTTCAATTGCGAAAGAACAAGGTTTTCTTACCTACGAAGAGATCAATGAAATCCTCCCTATGACCTTCGATTCTGCAGAGCAGATCGACCAGGTTCTTATCTATTTGAGCGGAATGGATATCCAGGTGCTCAACCAGTCCGAGGTGGAGCGGCAAAGAGAGCGGAAAAAAGAAGCGAAAGAGCTTGAAGGGCTGCCCAAGCGCTCGGAAGGAACTTCCGACGATCCGGTTCGAATGTATCTTAAGGAAATGGGCTCGGTTCCTTTGCTTACTCGAGAAGAGGAAGTGGAGATTTCCAAGCGCATTGAAAAAGCGCAGATCCAGATTGAAAAAATCATTATGCGTTTCCGCTATTCGATTCGAGAGGCTATTTCGATTGCCATCCACTTGATGGCCGGAAAGGATCGGTTCGACAAGCTGATTGCGGAAAAAGAAGTTTTAGACAAGACCCTTTTCCTCAACCTCCTTCCAAAGTTATGCGAGCTCATGAAGGCGGAAGACACTTTGCTTGAGAATCTCTTGCTTGAAGTGCGCGACGGGAGTGTCAAAAAAGAAGATCGGGCCCAGCTATTTGAAAATTTAGAAAAGTGCCGAATTCGCTCTCAAGCCTATTTGCGCAGATTTTGCTGCAGACATAACATCATTGAAGATTTTGGCGAGGTAATCCTCACCGCCTATGAGCGTTTTCTCCAGTTGGAAAAAGAGATTCAGGAGCTGACTCCCCGCGCTGAAAAAAATAAATTTGCCGCTGCAAAATTAGCGGCCGCCAAGCGAAAGCTCTTAAAGCGGGAGCTTGCGGCGGGACGAAGCTTGGATGAGTTCAAAAAAGATGTTCGAATGCTTCAGCGCTGGATGGATAAAAGCCAGGAAGCAAAGCGGGAAATGGTTGAGTCGAACCTTCGATTGGTAATCTCGATTGCTAAAAAATATACTAACCGAGGCCTCTCGTTTCTCGATTTGATCCAAGAAGGCAACATGGGCCTTATGAAGGCGGTGGAGAAATTTGAATATCGGAGAGGATATAAGTTTTCTACTTATGCTACATGGTGGATCCGTCAGGCAGTGACCCGGGCGATCGCCGATCAGGCCCGTACGATTCGTATTCCCGTCCACATGATCGAAACGATCAACAAAGTGTTGCGCGGCGCAAAAAAATTGATGATGGAAACGGGCCGTGAGCCGACCCCTGAAGAATTGGCCGTTGAGCTGGGACTCACTCCTGAGCGTGTTCGAGAAATTTACAAGATTGCGCAGCATCCGATCTCATTGCAAGCAGAAGTCGGCGACGGAGGCGAGAGCCAGTTTGGAGACTTCCTTGAGGATACAACGATTGAATCTCCTGCTGAAGCGACCGGATATGCGATTTTGAAAGACAAGATGGGAGAGGTTCTTGCGACCTTGACGGACCGGGAGCGAACGGTTTTAATCGAGCGTTTCGGACTTCTCGATGGCAAGCCAAAAACTTTGGAAGAGGTCGGTGTCCGCTTTAAAGTGACTCGAGAGCGGGTCCGTCAGATTGAAGCAAAAGCGCTCCGAAAGATGCGCCATCCGACAAGGGCCAAGCAATTACAGGCCTTCTTGGATCTTCTTGAAGGAGAATAGATCGTTTCCTCAAGCCTCCGCGCTGCGCCCCGAAAGGAGGTAAAGCGCGGAGCAAAATCGAATGGCGAACATGATCTATATTTTTTGGACCTGTAAAGATAGAGAAGAAGCAAAAAAGATCATTTTCGGCCTACTCGATAAACGCCTAGTCGCCTGCGCTTCCATCCTCCCTGAAGTGGAATCAATTTATCGGTGGGAAGGAAAAATCGAAGAAGGGAAAGAGGCTAAAATAATACTCAAAACCCAATCTGAACATTTTGACTCTATCTCTAATTACATCATAGAAAAGGGAAGCTACGCAGTTCCTGAAATTATACAAGTCAATATTGCCAAAGGCAATCCCCGCTATCTCTCTTGGGTCGAAGAAGAAACTGAAAAATACACCGAAAGAACTTGAGCCATCCTCCGAAGCATTCGAAATGCGGCCAGGAAGCGCTCGGAATTTAAAAAAGGTGGAGACATTGCCATTTCTGAAAATGTCTCCGGTGATGTGGAGCGTATCGGAGTCGAACCGATTACCTCAACAATGCCATTGTTGCGCTCTACCAAATGAGCTAACGCCCCTCGCTTAAGAGGGCTTTCGGTGTATAGTATAGGGAGGAGGCTTATTTTGAATCAATATATAGTGCCTTAAAATTCTATTGATAGAATATGCAAGAAGACTGCGCAGATTTTTTGTCTGGAGCGAGCGACCATTGTACGAGTACAAGGCGCGAGTGAAGACGAAAAATTTGCTGCAAAGGCGACGCAGCAGATTCTATCAATAGAATTTTAAAGCACTATGGCTCTAAAAATCCGAGACTTGTAAACTCACCTTACGCAAAAAGCTCAACGCATTGGCTGGCTGCGAAGACAACCTGCTGTAGAAATCTTCTCGCCCAACTTTCAATCAAGTTGGGCTTCGAATTTTTCTTTGCATCTCGCCTTCTCGCTTTGAGCCACTGCATCGATCTTTTTCCATAAGATGAGTTGTAGAATCTTTCAAAAAATAGGTATTCAGATGTTTTTTGATGCAGTAATAGAAGCTCCCTCCGATCCAATTTTTGGAATTGGCGCGGCATTTCAGGCGGATTTGCGCCCAAATAAGGTCAATTTGGTCGTAGGCATTTATAAAGATGAGCATTTGCAAGCGCAGTTGATGCCTTCGGTCAAAAAGGCTAAAGAAAAACTTGCAGAGCAGGATCGGCTGGCTGACTACCTTCCTATCGATGGGCTGGCTGATTTCTATGAACAGTTAGGAACCATTGTCTTTGGAGAGCATTATTGGTCGGAGCATCGCAATCGAATTTATGCAGCGCAGGCAATTGGAGGCACAGGAGCGCTCCAGCTAGCCGGGCAATTTTTATCCTGCCAGGCAAAAATAGAGGCAATCGCCCTTCCCAATCCGACATGGGCCAATCATCGCCCTATCTTTGAAAAAGCAGGGCTTGTTGTGGAGACCTACCCGTACTATAGCGAAGAGCGCCATGGGCTTGATTTTGATAAGCTTTATGCGGCCGTAGAAACGATGAAACAAAATACGGCGCTCTTGCTCCATACGGTTTGCCACAATCCTACAGGGTGTGATTTTTCACTGCAGCAATGGGAGGCTCTTTCTCAATTAATGCTCAAAAAGAAAATTTTCCCCTTGTTTGATTGCGCATATCAAGGATTTGGCGATGGGATAGAAAAAGATCGCCAGCCAATTGCAATTTTCTTAAATCATGGCCATGAAATGGCCATCGCCTATTCCTGTTCTAAAAATTTTAGCCTTTACTGCCAGCGAGTGGGTGCAGTTTATGTCGTTGCCAAAAATGCCGCTGTGAATCGATGCGTCGGTTCCCAAGTCCGCAGAATCATTCGCTCCCTTTATTCGAATCCGCCGGCTCATGGCGCCAGGATTGTGGCTGAAGTATTAAAAGACAGCGCCCTTAAGACGGAATGGGGCCATGATTTAGAGAAAATGCGCCAGCGATTAAATGGAATCAGGCATACGTTGATTGCAAAGCTATCTGCAAAAGCGCCCGAACGCGATTTTCATTTTCTAAGCGCCCATAAGGGAATGTTTTCCTTTTTGGATTTAAATAAATCGCAAGTACGAAGGCTTGTTGATGAGTTTGGCGTTTATTTAATTGAGAGCGGAAGAATTTCTCTTGCAGGATTGACGCCCAAAAATATCGATTATGTTGTAGATTCGACTCTATCTGTTTGAGGGCATATGAATCGTTCCGTTTCTTTTTCGGGCATTTTCCTTGTGTTGACGCTCTTTATTTGGACGAATTTGCCTCTGTCAACGGCGAATCAAATGCGCTCTGTTACGGTTGCGGCGCTGTCTCCTGCTTGGCATGTTGCCGATGGAGTCCGCAAGTATCTTTCAGATCGTCCATTGCCCGGAAATAAGAGGGATGATTCGCAGGAATTAGCGCATCTTCAGTTGGAAAATTATCAATTGCAGGCGCAAATTGATTTGGCCAAGGAATGGATTGTTTACGAAAAACATCTCGAGCATGTAGGCAAATTTTTACAAAGCTTATCGGAAGCGTCGCGAAAATCGTATTTGTCCGACCTTCTTGAGCTTCAATCGCAAGCGCTTGCTGGCCGTGTAATCTATCGCGATCCGAGTTCTTGGAGCAATAGTTTGTGGATCAATATTGGAGAAGAGGATAATCGAGCCGTTGGCTGTCAAATCATTAGCCGCAATAGTCCGGTAGTTGATGGAAATGCCTTGATTGGCGTCGTTGATTACGTTGGACCCAGACAGTCGCGGGTCCGATTGATTACTGATTCCGGATTGACTCCTGCTGTTCGGGTGATTCGAGGGACGGCCCTTGATCGAGAGATTGGAGAGCTGATCGACGCGTTAGCAGAGAGGCTTGAGGGAAAACAGGGGTGTAGTCAGCTTTTATCGCAATTAAAAGAGCTTGTAGGGTTCTCTTCTTCTGATATCTACCTGGCAAAAGGAGAGCTCCGAGGAAGCGGGGCCAGCTTTTGGCGTTCGCATCCGGTGCTAAAAGGAATTGGATTTAATTATGATTACCCCGATGCGGAGGGCCCTGCGCGAGATTTGCGGACGGGGCGCCCTTTAACGGGTTCCGGGAAACCTGTTGCGTTGATCCAGGAAGGAGATCTTCTGGTCACTTCAGGGTTTGATGGCGTATTTCCACCGGGACTGTCTGTGGCGGTCACTAAGAAAGTGTTCCCTCTGAAGCAGGGAGGATTTGCCTATGAACTTGAAGCGATTCCGGCTGCAAGGGCCCTAAATGAACTGAGCGTTGTATTTGTTCTCCCCTCCTTAAGCGGAGATTAAGGCCAATGTGCTCTTCAGGAATATCGCTGAAGGCAAACCGATAAAGCATTTCTTGTCTTTGCTGTAATATTTCGGCATTTTTAGAGCGCGGGTAGTTCTCAATCCATGAAAAAATCGGGTCGGCTTCTTCTAAAACGTGTCCGCATTGATGCAGCCTTGCTTTAGGCAGGTTTGGATTTGGGATGAACAACATGGGGCGTCTGTAGTAGAGAAAATCGTAGCCCACGGATGAAAAATCGCCAAGATAGGCATCGACCCGGCTCAAGATTGCATGGACAGGCGGAAAGGAAGAGACGATGAGTGCGTTTGGAAGATTTTCAAAGTGTTTCATCATAGAATAGTAGTGGGATGGGCTTCGCAGTTCCAGCAAGGGATGCACCTTGATGATGAGATTCCAATCTGCAGGCAATTGAGATGCTATGGAAGCTCCCCAATCAAAAAAGGAAGTAGAGCGGTCGGCATCCATCCAGGTTGGCGCATAGAGGAGTGTCGGGCGGCCTTTTCGAAGCTTGGAAAAAATTTTTTCCTCTGCCAGGTTGTCATAAAAGTTTCGGTATTTTTCATAATATTTACGTCGAAAATCTCCAATCATTAGAAATCGCGGAATTTCAATATTGAGCGATTGGAGCATGGCAATGAGCAAATCTCCATACAACAAAACAATGTCTTGTTCGGCATAAGGCGCCAAAAGGGGCGATGCAAAGCCTTTATCCGATTGTCCGTGCGGAAGAAAAATCAGATCGGGCGCTTTTCCGTAGAGGTGAGAGAAAATCGTTTTGAGCTGAGGCTTCCAATATTTGCAGTTGATGAGAGCGTCAAACCGTTCGGAGAATTCCTTTAAGCGGAATTCAATAGGATCTCCGCATTCGAAATGCACTGTGGGATAGTAAGTTTGGACAAGTTCCCGATCGGCATCTTCGGAGGCGATCAAGGGAATTTGAAGGATCTCTGCCATAGGGGCGATATGATCGAGAAGATGTTCTTCAGATTCGGCGTAAATTGCAGCGATCGAACGTGTATTCATAGGTTTTTTGTCGAATCGATTGAAACTGGGGCAGATCCTTCGTAGTGAAAATGGATCCGATGTCTGTAGGGAGTATATCAAATCCGCATCGGAAAAGAAATAGGCTGAGGTCCGTCTTGGCATCGCGCTGCTTGGCGTTGATGAAATACATGGGCCGGTTCCAATAGAGAAAATCATATCCGATAGAGGACATGTCTCCTATGTAGGCACTGCAACAATCGAGCAGCGGATAAATAGGGCAAAATTCATCGAGGAACACAATGTTTGGATTTTGTGCATATTGTCCTTTAAGCTGCTCGATGCGGTGGCTGTCTTGTTTTTGCATGTTGGGATGGATTTTAACAATCAGGCGAACATTTTTTGGGAGCGCTGCAGCAATAAGAGGAAATATTTGCCAAAAAGAGCTGTTATTTTCCGGATCATTCCAAGTAGGCGCGTAGAGATATTGAGGCGGTTTAGGAAGCGGTATTTTTTTTTCATAAAAAGCGCGGTATTTTAACCAGTAATGAAGGCGGAAATTGCCGATTCGAATGGTTGGAACGTTGACTTGTTTTTTTTTAAGAAAATCTTCCATTTTTTGTCCGTAAATGAGAGCCGTTTCATCGCTTAAGGCTTCAAAATAAGGAACAACCCATCCTTTATCGGAATTGCCATGAGGAAGCCAAAACATCTTGGTAGATGGATCCATCGATGGAAAGGCGGCCTTGAGTAGTTTGCTTGGGTAGCAAGAGACCAGATTTTCGGGAAATGGGATATTCCAGATGTCGGTCCGGATGACTTTGAGCTCCGGGTAGTACTTTTTGCATAGCCAAAATACTTTGCTCTCCACTGTGATGAGAGGCCATTTTTGGAGCGCGCAAAAAGGGGCCAAATGGTCGATGTAATGGATCGCATCATTAAAAATCAGTCCCGCGTTCTTCATCAGAATCTTCCCTTATGCGATGATATTTACATGAATGAACTGCATCAATGGTTTTTTTTAAATCGCCGCCAGTTTCCCTGGAGAGAGGATCGAAATCCTTATAAAGTTTGGGTTTCAGAGGTGATGCTGCAGCAAACCCGGGCCTCTGTTGTCGTCTCTTACTTTCTTAGATGGATGGAGCTTTTTCCCGATGTGAATGCATTGGCAGCAGCGCCTTTGGAGCGTGTGATCAAAGCTTGGGAGGGGCTCGGTTATTATAGCCGGGCGAGGAACTTGCATGAGGGCGCCAAGCAAATTGCTCAGAAATTTGGAGGAGAAATCCCCTCTTCCAAAGAGGCTTTGGCAGAAATTCCGGGTCTAGGGATGTATACAGTCGGCGCTATTTTGAATTTCGGATTTGCCCAAAGAGCTCCTGCTGTCGATGGGAATGTCTCGCGTGTGATGAGCCGCTATTTTGCCATTGAAGAAAACATTGAAAAGTCCAAGGTTCGCAAACGAATAGAAGAGAAGACCCTTGCATTTTTAGATGAAAAAGAGCCTTGGATCAGCAGCGAGGCGTTAATTGAATTGGGCGCTCTTGTCTGCAAGCCGCTGCCGCAATGCGATCAGTGCCCTTTGCAAACGGGCTGCTTGGGACTGCAGAAAGGGATTGCAGAGTCTCTTCCGATTAAAAACGGGAAATCTCCCACGATTGTTCTGACAAGGGCCGTGATGCTGATCGAAGCAGAAGGACATTTTTTGGTCCGCAAAGGGCAATCGGGAAAGGTAATGGCTGATTTATATGAGTTCCCTTATTTTGATTTTAAAAAAGATATCGGAATGCTCGATGTGGAAGGCTATTTGTCGCGCACATTTAAGATCTTGGCAAAATGCACTGGCGTTTTGCAAAAAAGAGCGCATACATTTACTAAATATAAAGCATGGCTTTATCCTTTTTTTCTTACGACAAAACAAGCGATTGCTTTGGATGGCTGGGAGTGGATTGCGGCAAGCCGTCTTACGGAGCTTCCTTTTTCTTCGGGACATCGAACAATGCTATCTGAAATAGGCTCAGAACTTTAGTTACGCAAGAGGTCTATTGTGAAAATTTTGCATTTAGAAGCGTCGGCTGGATGGGGCGGTCAGGAAATCCGTATTTTACGAGAGGCGGAGGCGATGCGCGCGCAAGGCCATGAGGTCATTTTGGGGGTGATGCAAAATGGAGCGTTGATCTCCAAAGCATGTAAAGCCGGCTTTACAGTATATCCTCTCAAGTTTCAGAAAATGCACTGGCCGATTTGCTGCATCCGGCTTCTTGCATTGATGCGAAGGCATCAGATTGATTTGGTCAACACGCATTCTTCTTTGGACGCTTGGATTGGGGGCATTGCTGCAAGAATTGCGAAAGTTCCTGTGATTCGAACAAGACACCTTTCAACTCCGATCAAAGCGGGTTGGAACAGTCGGTTCCTGTATGGATATCTTGCTGATTTTGTCGTGACCACATGCGCATCCATTATCCCGATGATTTGCAAGCAATCAGGAAAATCGGAAACGCTGTGCCGGTCGATTCCGACCGGAATCGATCCGTTAAAAATTGTGTCCGACCAAACAGCATCGAGGCGGTTTCGAGAACAAATGGGAATTGGGCCAAAAGAGTTTCTTGTAGGAACGGCCTGTTTTATGCGTTCTTGGAAAGGGATTGGCGATTTATTGGAGGCAGCGAATCTGCTCCGTTCGATACGAGAAATTCGCTGGGTGATTATTGGAGGCGGCCATGAAGCTGCCTATCGTGCGCAGGCAAAACAATTGGATTTGGATGGCATTGTGCAGTTTACCGGACATTTGGAAGATCCCTTTCCTGCATTGGGCGCGCTTGATGTGTTTGCTTTGCTCAGTACGGCCAATGAAGGGGTCTCTCAAGCGATCCTTCAGGCGGCTTATCTCGGTTTGCCCTTAATCGCTACAAATACCGGAGGTTTGGGCGAGGTTTGCTTGGATCGAACCACCGGGCTGCAAGTGAGCCCTTTTCAGCCTGCCCAAGTAGCCAAAGCTGTCCTGGAGTTGAAAGAAAACTCTTATTTGCGCGAAGATTTGGCGCGTAATGCAAAGCGATTGGCTGAAACGAAGTTTACTTTTGCTCAAACCGTTCAGGAAATGAACGATGTCTATCGAATTGCAAGAGGTCTAATATAACACCAAGGTGTACTGATGGAGAAGCTAATCCCCCATTTTTTTCGAGAAAAATTTTCCCCCGTTGAAGATCATCCGTTTTTTCAACGTCGCTGGATTATGGCGGCGGCATCTGTGTTTTGCGGTTTTGCCATCCTCGCTTTTTATCTCCAATCAGGGCCAAAAGCCTCCGCATTCGCCCGGGCCGAGCGCATTTTTGAGAAATGGGCGGCATCTCCGAAAGATCAAGCTCTTTTTGTCGAAATGACGGAAGCATTGAAAGCGGTCCCTCAGCTCCAAGAAAAATATGAAACGGCCTTTGTCCAAGGGTGCATTGAGGGAGGAATGGTGAATCAGGCGCTATCATCCGCTTCGCGCGCTTTGGAAATTGCAAAAAATGAAATCCCTTTTCACGCTTCCTATGGAGAAACAAGTCTTTTGATTGAACAGGGCCTGTATCAGCAATCGCTGGAAAGAGCTGTTTCTTTAAAAGAACAAATGCTCAGGGCTTTTGATCTTTCTCAGTTGTTGAGCCGCCCGTCAATCGGCGGCGCAGTATTGTATGCGCACAACTTGCTCAGGATTGCCTGTTTGCAGCAAGAGCTTGGAAATATGCCCGGCGAGCTGGCTGCTTGGGATGAGTTGGAAAATTTGGCCGAGACGCCTCTTTTCTCCCTGGTTTTCAAAAGCTTTCGGGAAAAAGGGGTTGATCTATCTGATTATATCGCAGAGCGCAGAACGGTTTTAACTTTAAAGTGAAAAAACTCTCTTGAAGCTGGCTCCAAGAGAGTTTTCTAAGGGGAATAACTTTAGAGAAACTATCAGTTAGTCGTGCTCGTCGCCGGGCTGGCTTCTGCGCGATTCATGCGGCCTGTTCTCCGTCATGATTTGCGCGCGTCGGATATAGTAGTGATAAGAAGATCCTGCGAGTAAGCCGACCAACCCGAAATATAAAAACGGAATGAAGATCGCGATAATGATTTTCACGGCTCCGAAAATGATCTCAGTCATTTTTTCTTGTTTGAAGGTGAAGCTGTAAAGCTGTTTCAGCCCTCGTTCGATTGGAATTGGGAAAACGACTGCTACTAAGGCTCCGATAGTTAAGAAGAAAATAGTTAGCTTCGGACCTGTAAAGAAATCGAACGAACTGGAAATTGCACCAATCACAAGTGCAAGAATTGTAAAGGCTTCTGTTGTGTGTTTGCTTGCGAATCCTTCCAGATCGTGAGCGGACACCCCTTCTTTAATTTTATCGACGAAATTGTTCTTGCTCATGAGACCCCTTATCAAATAGCTTATAATCTTTATTTAAAACTTTATTTTATTTATTTGCAATCCCGAGATGGGCTTGCTTGCTCCTGGTTTTTTCTTATAAATTTAACCTTCAACGGCTTTGCATTCGTGCTTATCTTTTTTTCTTTAATCTTTTACACTGGGGGTTTTTACGTATTTAAGTGATAAAGATGTCCACTCCTTCGTTTTTCCCATTTTATCCCCAAAAGCTCCTTTGGATGGGTTTGTCTGTGCTCGGAGGAGCGGTCTTCATTGTTATGTTGTTTATCTGGAGCATCTTTTCTCAAGGCGCGGTTGTTGAGAGGGTCTCTTCAAAGGATGCGTCTTCTTTTTTTGCCCAAAAAGATCTTGTCCTGTCTTTGGATGAGCCTGATGCCCTTTGCCCGTTCCCTTTGCCGCGGATCGAACCGGAACTGACTTTTTCTTCCGTGCATTCGCGTCCCGGGACGATGAATGAACCCAAAGTCATCTTAAGCGTTGGCTGCAAGCGATCTGCCCGTTCGAAGAAGATCTCTTTGCCATCTAGATTGGATCTTTGCTATCTTAAGGGAGATTTCCTTGATTTTTCAGATACCGAGTCGCTGCTTTGGGCAGAACTTTCAGAAGCTCTGTCCGGGAAGGTTCAAGCGACTGTTTGGGCAGATCTGCCATCTCAAGGAAAAGTAGAGGTTGAGCGGTTTGTTGTGGCTCCCCAGGCAATTCCGATTCAGGCGCCTCATGAATTTGCCGAAGGGTCTCCTTTTCGAGTTCTTGCCGAGGCTCGTTGGCTTGGACAGGATGTTTTTTCTGAAAAGTATGATAAGATGTTGCCAATTTATCGAATCGGAATGGGAGACCTTCAAAACGGAGGCGCTTTAGCAGTTGGAATGAACCAGTGGTTGGTTTGGGAAAATGACCAATGGGTAAAGGGCGAATTGCCTGACGATCAGCGCTTGCCTATTGCGAGGATTGTCTCTGCTGATCAAAAAGCTCTTGTTTTTGAAGGATGGAATTTGGAAAACTATGTCCGAATTGCGCTGCCTTTGACTTCAAATGCTCCTTTGAAGGTCCGCGGAGATGAAATGTTCCATTCGATTCGGATCCGCTCAGAGAGGCAAATTAGCTGCATGTTAGAAAAGCAATGCCTGATCCTGCGTTGCGGCGATTGGATTTTAAAGACTGACGGAAGATGGAAAATTCTAAAAAAAGCCGAGGAACGGGAAGCCTATCAGACGGGCAAGCTTGCGGGAGAGCTGTTTGTGTTTGAAAAAATCGATGCGAGACAGGGTCAAAAATGGATTCAGGGAACGCTTTTCAATGCAGAAAAAACACAGATGGCTGTCATTGATATGCAAGTAAATCAGCATGTGGCCAGGTCGGGAAAGAGGCGCGCGCAATGAGGAATTTTGTTTGTTTATTCATTTGCGCCGCTTGTTTTGGGCAGGAGTCTTTGGATCCATCCAAGGTGGGCCTCGATACCGCGAAAACATTCAATGCAACTCTTTTGGATCTTCGCGCCCGTTTAAGCGAAAAATTTGAGCAGGCTGCCGTTTTTTCTGCCAATGGGGCCGATGACGTTGAATATCGGGAACTTCTTAGAGAAGTAAAAGCGCTAAAAAAAGAAATCTATTCTTTGGAAGAAAGTTGGCGCGCCGTTTCCGTCAGCGAATCTTCTGCTGAAGATGATGCCTATGCTCTTTGGGATGTCGGGGAAACAACCCTTGGCCATTTGATCATGGAATACGGCGCAAGCGATCATTTGTATATTATTCCCCCGGAGCTGAGCTCCATGAAGATCAGCTTGTTTTCAAGCATTCCTCTGCCTCGTGAATCATGGGGCGAAATGATCGAGATGATTTTGGCGCAAAATGGAGTGGGAGTGAAAAAACTCAACCCTTTTGCCAAGCAATTATATATTTTGAAGCTCGATCCATCTGCAATCCAGGGAATTGTCGATCGGGAGCAGGATCTGCATTTGTTTGCAAACCATGCCCGTCTTTTTTTTGTGTTCTCCCCTCCTCCGGAGCATCTGAAGTCGGTGCAATCGTTTTTTGAGCGGTTTTCTGATCCAAAACAAACGATGGTTCAATCGATTGGCTCGAAAGTGGCTCTTGTTTCTACGCGCGATACGATAGAAAAACTCATTGGCCTGTATCACGCTGTTTGGGAACAGGGAAAAGGAAAAATTGTTCGTATTTTCAATCCCACGAAAGTCAGCGCTATAGAGGCTGAAAAAGTGCTAAAGGCAGTATTTTCCGATTCTGCCGCTAGAGGCCGTCCGGCATATTATCCGCCCGGAGCGGATGAGTTGTCGATCCTTCCTTTGCCTCAAGGGCTTGTTTTAATTGGAGAGACGGAAACGGTTGAAAGAGGCCAAAGAATTTTGAACGAGCTGGAAAGCCAATTAGAGGATCCCGGAGAAAAGGTAATCTATTGGTATTCTTGCAAGCATTCCAATCCTGAAGATATTGCTGCAGTTCTCGAGAAGGTTTACGATTCGCTGATCGGATGTGATTTTGATAAAAAAAATGAAATGGCGGCAGCTCCTCCCCCTCCTCCGGCCGTAGTCCCTCCCATTCCTCCGGCGGCGGAGCCGGGTCAGTTGCCCGGTCCTATCTATCCTCCGGCGAACCAGCCATTCAATCCGGTGCTTCCTGCAACAGCTCCTTTTGTCCAGCCTGCTTTGTTGGATAAAAGTCAAAAAGCGAATTTCGGAAGTTTTATCGTCGATTCCAAGACGACTGCGATCCTTATGGTTGTTCGAAGAGAAGAGCTGCCAAAAATCAAATCGCTGCTGAAAAAATTGGATGTTCCAAAGAGAATGGTTCAGTTGGATGTTCTTCTGGTTGAGAAAAAACTGACAGACCGCAAGCAGATTGGGATTAACTTATTGCAAATCGGCACAAGCGCATCGAACACAACAAAAAATTCGATCAGTTTTGATAATGAAGAGAAAGCTCTCCACAAGGGAATTTTGAGTTTTCTTTTTAGTCGGACAGGCGGAGACCATGGTCCGGCTTTTGATTTGACCTATAATTTTTTAATGGCCCAAGAAGATTTGCGCATCAATGCAAATCCATCTGTTTTGGCGATCAACCAAACCCCTGCAATTGTATCGATCGTAGAGGAAATTTCGATTGACAATGGAGCGATCCCGGTGCAGCTTGCAGCGGGCGGCGTTACTTTTGAGCGCTCTTTCACAAGGGCTCAGTACGGAATTACGATTAATTTAACGCCCACGATCCATTTGGCAGATGATGGCGGAGAGACAACAGGGTCCGTTTCTCTGGAGACCAATCTTGAATTCGACACGACCCAGTTAACCTTGAATGAT
>DALYFE010000006.1:0-26328 GCA_031972195.1 Chlamydiales bacterium
GCGCCTTTTACAAGGCCTGCGATATCCACAAAGCTGACGGTGGCGTACATGATTTTTTTGCTGTGGGACTGCTCTGATAGATGTCTCAATCTAGGATCATCTACGTTGACGATTCCCAGATTGGGATCGATGGTGCAGAAGGGATAGTTTTCCGATGGGATTTGCTTTCGGGTAAGAGCATTAAAAAGAGTTGACTTCCCCACGTTAGGAAGTCCTACAATGCCGCAAGAGAGATTCGTAGTCATAAAAATCTTAGGTAAGAGTTTATATTCATTTCCGGGTCACGGAGAAGTGTTTGAGGAATGCATTCCTCAAGAGTAAATATGCCTGATTTCGTGCGCTGCAAGGATGATAGGTGGGCTCCGCATCCCAAAGTTTGGCCGATGTCATGAGCAAGGGAGCGGATGTAGGTGCCTTTGGAACAATCGACGAGAATCTCCAGATGAGGGTAGCTAAAGTTCAGCAGCTGGATGGAAATACGCACTGAAACGGGCTGCCGCTCGATAGAGATTCCTTTCCTTGCAAGATCGTAAAGCTTTTTTCCGCCAATTTTTTTTGCAGAAAACATGGGAGGCGTTTGCAGAATCGTTCCTTGGAATGGAACCAGCGCTTGTTTAATCTGTTCAAGGGTTGGAACGATTGGACTTTCAAATGTTTTAACGCCATCGCAGTCGTAACTATCGGTTGCGATGCCAAGAGTCAAAGTGGCCAGATATTGCTTGTCCGAGCCTAAAAATTCATTCGATCTTTTTGTGAAAGACCGTCCTATGAGCATGACCATAACCCCTGTGGCAAAGGGGTCTAGAGTGCCTGCATGCCCAATCGTTGGTTCTTTGGTAATCCGGCGCAGCTGGGAAACAATCTGAAATGAGGTGGATCCCGGAGATTTATTGACGAGCAAGATACCGTGGTTATTCATGGGGGCGGGACTGCCGCTCTTTTTCGATGTCGGAAAGGATCTTGTCGATTTTCATGTACTCGTCGGCGGACTTGTCAAGCTTGAAGGTTAAATTGGGAAAATACCGCATCTTTACTTGTTTTGCCGCATGAACAGCGATAAATCCGGCTGCGGTTTGCAAGGCTGCAAGAATTTTCTCTTTTTCCGCTTCCGACCCAATCATGCTGACATAGACTTTTGCATGGTGCAAGTCTGCCGAGGTCTCCACTTGAGTCACAGTAATAAACGTATTGACGTGAGGATTCCGAACCTCTTTTTGGATTACTTCAAAGAGGACCTCTTTTAAAAGAGAATTAATTCGGTTTAAGCGATTTTTCTTCACAGATCCTGCTCAAGGTAGGTGATTTCATAGGCTTGAAGAATATCGCCTTCGAGGATGTCATTTTGTCCATCAAGTACGATACCGCACTCAAAACCTTCTTTAACTTCCTTGACGTCTTCCTTTATCCGTTTTAAAGATGCGATCTTTCCTTTCCAAATCACTTCTTTTTTGCGTATTTGGCGGATAAAATGCTGTCGTTTGATCGTTCCGTCAGCAACCTGGCATCCGGCGATGTTTCCTAGCTGAGAGGACTTAAACACCGCTTTTACGACGGCAGATCCCGTGTCTGTTTCCTGTTCCAGTTTATCAAGGAGCAGTCTCATCCGATTTTTTACTTCATCGATGAGGTGATAGATGACATCTTGGGTATAAACAGAAATGCCTTTTTGCTTAATCAGGGTGTCAGCATTGCTTTCAATACGTGTATGGAAGCCTATGATCGTTGCCTTCGATGCCGCTGCAAGCGCAATATCCGATTCGGAAATTTCTCCGACATCTGCGTTAACGATTTCAATACGGACTTTTTTAGAGTGAATTTTCAGCAAGGAGGTGCGAAGCGCTTCTAAAGAACCTTGCACGTCGGCCCGAAGAATTAGAGGCAGGATTTTCATCTCGCCGCTTTCTCTTTTGGCCATCATTTTCTCTAAGCTGCTACCTTTAGCAACTTTGAGCAGGTCGTGTTGATGCCCTTCGGCTCTAGCGCTGGCAAGCTCTCTGGCTTCTTTTTCATTTTTGACGACGATGAATTCACTGCCGGCAAGAGCCAGTTCCGATAGTCCTGTAATCTTTACCGGAGTAGAAGGGCCTGCTTCATCGATGGAGGCTCCATATTCATCTTGCATTGTTTTTACACGGCCCGAAAAATGGCCGAAAACAATGGCATCGCCTTTGCGGAGCGTTCCATTTTGTACGAGGACAGTAGCCACAGCCCCCATCCCTTTGTGCATTTCCGATTCGAGAATGGTTCCTCGGGCCCTGGAAGAAGGAGCTGCCCGCAGCTCTAAAATTTCTGCTTGCAATGCGATCATTTCAAGAAGTTCGTTAATTCCTTCTCCGGTGACTGCCGAACAGTTCACCGTGATCGTTGTTCCGCCCCATGCCTCAGGGAGCAAATCATGATCGGAGAGTTCCCGATAGATTTTTTGCGCATCAAAATTGGCTTTGTCGCATTTGTTCATAGCGACAAGAATAGGAACGTTCGCTTCGCGTGCTTGGCGCAAGGCTTCTTCAGTCTGCGCACGCATGCCTTCATCTCCGGCAATAACGAGGATGACGATATCGGTGACGTTGGCCCCCCTGGAGCGCATTTCGGAAAATGCCTCGTGGCCGGGTGTGTCAAGGATCGTGACTCCGCCTGCTTTTGTTGAGACTTTGAAAGCTCCAATGTGTTGAGTAATCGCTCCCGCTTCTCCTGCGACTCGATTGGATTTGCGGATCGCATCGATCAAGCTGGTTTTACCATGGTCGACGTGTCCCATGAAAGCCACGACCGGAGGTCTAATGACATGAAGGTCCGGAGAAATCGCATCAATCTCTTGTCTGATTGTCTGGTCGGCGATCCGGATCCGTTTTTCTTCTGCGGTATCGATTGTGATATTGCAGTCGAAATCATGGCCCAAAAGCTGTACTACGGTTTCATCTGTCAGATAATCATTCAGCGTTAATGTCATCCCTTGCATCAAAAGTTTAGGGATTAGCTGGGACGCCTTCAGTTTCATCTCCTGAGCGAGATCCTTAATGGAAATGGGCAGTCTGACTGTCAAAGACTTAGGGCGAATTACTTCTTCAGCAGGCTTTGCATAGCGGGGTTTATAGGCCCTGCGTTTGCGCCAAGCTTCATTATCGATATCTCGCAGACCTTGTCGGTCCCGTGAATCAAAGGAACGCAGTTCTTCTTTTTTCTTAGCCCGTAATTCTTTTGCAGGCTCCTTTCGAACGAGAGCGGGTTCCGGCGGTTTTGCAGAAGCAGCCGGGGCAGAGGCTGGTTTTGCCGCAGGTTTTACTTCGACTTTTGCAGGCGTTTCTTTTTGTTCAGAGACAGCCGGCTGCGACGGGATGTTCTCAACGACCGGTTCCAGAGCCGGAGGCTCGATTTCTTCATGGACAGCGGCAGTCAACGGGCTCGAAGAAGGTTCGGGCTTGTGCTTTGCCTCCTCTGAGTCCGACGGGCCTTGGATAATCCTTGTCTTTTTTTTCTTGGGCGCTTCTACATCTTTTTCTTTATCTCGGGAGGCAAGCGTCTTCTCGGCCTGTTTCAGAGCCGATGTGATCGTTGCATCTTCCTTAAGACGTGTCAAACGAGCTTTTGGTTCCGACTCAGAAAAGGAACCTTCCTTTTTAGGAGCAGCGTCCTTAACAGGCTCTTCAGGTTTTTTCGTTTTTAACGCGCCAGCGAGCTGTAGATTTTTAATGTTTAGCTTTAGGTTTTTACCCAAGGATTATCCCTTTCTTTTGCGGATTTGTTCGACAATTTTATCGGCTAAATCGTAGTAGTTTACTCCGGGCACTTTTGCAGAAATTTCTTCTGGATCAGACTGCATAAATTTGCGCATTGTATCGTAGCCGGCTCCGGCTAAACTATCCACGATCAAACCGCTTACGCCTTCGATTCGGATGCGCTCATCATATGCAGGATCGGAATCTTCAGCGAATTCGGCCATTTGGACGGTAAGAATTTTTCGGTATTCAGTGAGCTTCTGCACTTCGATTTCTTTGCCGATCAATTGGCCGATCAATCGAGCATTCATTCCTTTTTTCCCAATGACGATAGGATACTCTTCGTCCAATACGACAATCCAAACGCGATCGTCATATACCTTGAGTTTTCGGATTTCTGCAGGAGCAATTAAATTTTGTAAAAGTTGGATCGGATCATCCGAATAGGGGACGACGTCGATTTTTTCATTGTTCAATTCGCGAATGATGTTTTTAATTCGCGTTCCTCGCACGCCAACGCAGGTTCCGACGGGATCGACCTTTGGGTCAAAAGAACGAACGGCCAGCTTAGTCCTGTAGCCAGGATCGCGCACGATTTTTTCAATGGCAACAGTTTTGTCGTGCAGTTCAGGAACTTCCTGAATGAACAACTGCGCTACAAATTCCGGATGGCTTCTTGTGAGAATCACTTCCGCTCCGCCGGAATCAGTATCGCGCACTTCCAATAAGAGGGCCTGAACCTTTTCTCCCGGATTATAGCGTTCCAGTTTAGGGTAATTTCGTTCAGGAAGGATCGCTTCTACTTTCCCGAGGTCTACAACAATGGTTCTTCCTCGGATAAATCGCTTGACCGTCCCTGAAATGATTTCGCCGGCGCGATGACGATATTCTTCATAGATCACATCTCGTTCGGCTCCTTTGAGCTTTTGAGAAATAATCTGACGCGCCGCCTGGGCTGCGATCCGTCCGAAATCTTGCGGAGTGATGGCAATCTCAAGCCATTGGCCTAATTGAGATTCGGGTTCCATCCCTCGCGCATCCTCAAGAGAAATTTCGTCCGTAGGCTGACTTACCGTTTCAACGATTTTCTTTTGAGTAAAGACTTCAATTTCCCCAGTCTTTGGGTGGATTTCAACATGTACCTTTTCGCCAAGTCCCTTGACGCTTTTACGGGCAGCCGCGCGGAGAGAATCGGCGATTGCATCAATTACGATCTCCCGCTTGATTCCCTTTTCACGCTCCAGGTATTCAAAAATGGCAATCAGGTCTTTATTCATCCGAACCGTCCTCGTCTTCTTCGTGGTCGCGAGATTTTTTGGACTCAGCTTTCTTTCGTCCTTTTTTCCCTTTAGAACTTACAACGATGTCGTCACGATTCAATTGGTTTTTCTCAATCAAATATTCTTTAATGGAAAGAGCGAGTTTTTTGTGCTCGGGATCCAATTTGATTACCTTTGCAGTGATCTCATCTCCCTTTGAAACGACGTCTTCCACCTTGCCAAATGGCTGGTCGGACAGTTCTGTTACGTGGATCAGTGCTTCAATGCCATTATCGAGCTGAACAAATGCTCCAAAAGCTGTTGTCTTGGTAATGACTCCATGGACAAGGCTGCCAACAGGAACTGTTCTTTCGATGCTTTCCCAAGGATTGGAGCTTAATTGTTTCACGCCAAGAGTAATTTTCTTGCTTTCCTTATCAACGGAAAGAATGACGGCTTCTACTTTGTCGCCTTTTTTCAAGACTTCAGATGGGTGGGAGACTTTTTTAATCCAGCTTAAGTCAGAGATGTGGATAAGTCCGTCAACACCGGGCTCCAATTCAACGAAAGCTCCGTAGTTTGTCAAATTGCGGATTTCAGTAACAACGCTGCCACCGACCGGGTATTTCTTTTCTACCTCTTCCCAAGGATTTCTCTCTGTTTGTTTAATGCCAAGAGAGATTTTTCCATCTTCTTTTTGGATCGAAAGGACAATCGCTTCGACTTCATCGCCCACTCGGACAACTTCGCTTGCATCGGTCACGTTCTTCGTCCAGGACATTTCTGAAACATGGATCAATCCTTCAATGCCGGATTCAATTTCAATAAACGCTCCATAAGAAACGAGATTTACAATTTTTCCTCGGACGCGGGTGCCGATAGGATATTTCTTTTCGATCTCTTCCCAAGGATTGCTTTCTTTCTGTTTCAAGCCTAATGCAACACGTCCTTTATCTCGGTCGACATGCAAGACGACTACTTCAATTTCCTGGCCTAGGCGGACAACTTCGGAAGGATGCTTAATTCTTTTCCAGGTCATGTCAGTGATATGAAGCAACCCGTCAATTCCGTCGAGATCGAGGAATACTCCGAAATCAGTAATGTTTTTTACTACGCCTTTTAAAGTAGCCCCTTCTTTAATGTGCTCTAGAAGTTCCGCTTTTCTGGAAACACGCTCTTCTTCCAGCAATTCGCGGCGGGATACGACGATGTTTTTGCGCTCAATATTGATTTTGAGAATTTTAAAGTCATAGGAGCGGCCGATGAAATCATCGAGATTTTTAATGCGTTTATTGTCGATCTGGGAGCCGGGGAGGAACGCTTCCATTCCGATATCCACCATGAGGCCGCCTTTGACTTTGCGGATCACTTTTCCTTTAACGATGGAGCCTTCCTGGCAATTTTTTACAATATATTCCCACTGGCGGAATTTGCGCGCTTTTTCTCTAGAAAGGACGATCTGACCATCATCTCCTTCGGTTTGGTCTAAATATACTTCGATATTGTTCCCCAAAACGAGTTCTTCTGGCTCTTCAAATTCGCCGGCAGGCACAAGCCCTTCGGACTTCAAACCAACATCAACCACAACGTAATCTTTTGAGATTTCTACGATGCGTCCCATCAGGACTTGTCCCGCGTTTAATTGGGAAAGAACAGTTTCGCTGCCCGAGGTGTCTTTTCCGTAAAGTAAGTCCCGAAATTGACGCGCTTCGTGTTCTTGAAAGTCTACGTCGTCTAAGACATTGCTGGTATTCCAATCGTGTGAGTGTTTTTTTGGGGACATGGTTATTGGGTTTCTCCTGTTAATAATGACTTGGGCTTGGCGAAGCCTAGATAGCAAATGCTGCCAGACAAAGCTTTCGCTCGGTTAAAGGAAAAAGATTATCAAAATTTGCTCAATAAAAGCAAGTAGCTGTGTCGCATCTGTTTTGTTTCAGCGCTCTCCTCGGCGCATGACTTCTTTTTACCTGTTCTTAACGTCTTGTCTGTAAGATGGTTGTATTGTGTTTTTTCAGGTAGGCGGGCGAATGTTTTTAGAAATCTAATAAACTCTTTTTGATTTTGGTTGCGATTTTTTAAATTGTCTGAATTTTTCGATTGAACAGATGGTTTTTGGTTATTTTAACCATTTTTTTTTGAATGAGAAAAAAAAGTATACGTTTTTATATCGAGTTCCGTTTCGGTGAACGGGCCTGTTTTAAACGATTGATTTTTAGGTTGTTGTTTTGCTTGCAGTTAGTTTTGTTAAATTTTTTTTAGAAGAATTGACCGAAAATTTTTTAAAAAAATATAATTTATGCTTTATTTTTTCTAGCTCGCTTCGCTAGATTGAAATTTTCGATTACTAACACATTTTTTATGCGTTGATTGGGAGAATTAGGGAATGCTGATTATGAAATTTGGAGGAGCAAGTGTGGCAGCTCCTGAAAGCTTCCTTAAAATTGCAGAGATTATTATAGAGCAGGCTGATGCGCATGAGGCTGTCGTTGTGGTAGTAAGCGCTATGGGAAATGCAACCGATCAATTATTCAAGTTAGCATATCAGGTAAACCAAGACCCTCCTCGCCGCGAGCTGGATATGTTGGTATCGGCAGGCGAAAGGATCAGCATCGCATTGCTTGCGATGGCCTTGGCGGCTAAGGGCAGAGAAGCTGTGAGCTTTACCGGAAGCCAATCCGGAATTATTACAGATGATGTTCATTCCGAGGCTAGAATTATTGATGTGCGTCCTCATCGTATTGCCAACGTATTAAAGCTAGGAAAAATTGCAATTGTGGCCGGTTTTCAAGGAGTGAGCCGGAGCGGGGAGATCACAACTCTTGGTCGGGGAGGGTCTGATACGACAGCGGTGGCGCTTGCAATTGCATTGAATAGTCCGTCGGTGGTTTTTTATAAAGATGTTCCCGGTATTTTTGATGCAGATCCGAAACAAAATCCGCATGCTCGATTAATTCCTAAGATTTCTTACGAACAAGCCTATGCTTTGGCTTTGCAGGGAGCGAAGGTGTTGCAGGGCCGCAGCATTGCGCTGGCAGAAAAAAATGGAATTGTTCTTTCGATCCGTTCCTTTGATCGCCATCGCGATACAGGGACGATTGTAGGGGAAGAGGGATGCGGGAATGTTTCTGAAGAATTCTCCCATAAAACAGGAGAAATTCCCCCCTTCGGCAAGAGGGGCCGGGTTCCTTGCCACGGCCAGATAGACGGCTCGCTAGACCCTGTCCTAAAGAACAGGGATAGCCTTAAGCTGCCCGTTCAAAAATCTATTTATGAAACAGAAGAGTGGAGGCACGTTGGATCAACAACTTGAATTTGATTTTGAGTTTGAGTGCTCGTCGATTGATGCAGAGTATTATCGCGATGGGGCGCAGGATTTGATTCGAAGGCTGGTTCCGGCAGATCTGCTGGAGCCTAAAGGAAGGACCTTGGCCTCTCAAAGAGCCTGTTTTTCCGATTTACTCCCTATGATTTCTTGGTCGGATCTTTCCAAGGCTCCATGCACCTTGTCCGTGCTGCTGCTTTGTAAATATCGATTGAATGCCTGCAACTTTTTTTATGACATGGTCAGCCGATGGTTGCTTCCTCAAAAACGGGTGAATGTAGAGCTTTTCTTTGCCTCTGACGTGCGTTTGCCCCATTTGTGCGATGAGGTGCTAAGCGTTGCTGAAATTGTCATTTATTTAAAAAGTGCGCAAGATTTGGAAGAGGCGCGCCGAAATATTGCGGGGATTGAAATGGAAATTCGCCTTGGGGTGGTTTCCAATTACCATGCGAGAAGAATTCTAGAGTTCAAAGGATTGTCTACCGATGGCAAGACTGCAATGGTCCAGGAAAAAATCGGTTCGTTGATTCAGAGCCATTCAAAAGATTTCGACCGGGGAATCTTTACGCAAATGCAGCAGTTTTTGGTCACTTGCCGAGAGGATTTCAAAAAAGCGCGAAGCTATCATCATATCAGTCGGATTATTTCGAATTTATATTCATTGCGAAAGGTTCTAAAGCAAAGCGTCGAATCGGCCCCTTCAAAAAGACATACGGTATTGAAATTTCTGAAAACGCGTCTCGAGGTGCCTGTCGGGATTTCAAAACAGGTTAAAGAAAAACCTGTCCTTGGAGTTTTAATGGGGATCAATTTTTTACGGGAACACGAAGTATTTGAAGCGGACCATTTATTTCATGCGATTCAAAAACATCTTCCCGGATTGCGGATGATTCCGGATTCTCCTTTTTCAGAAAAGGAAGGAGGCGGGCCTGTTCAAACAATCTATATTGAGATTGAAAAAGAAAACGGGATGGATTTTACGTTGGATGAAATTCAAATCCTTCGCAATGCACTGCCGGAGCAAATCAAGGCGGGAGTCGAGCGATTAACGCATCCGATTTTTATGCCGCGGAATGAAGAAGAAGTGCTTCGCAACATCATGACTCTTTCGCGTCAGCTTCGCTACGTCAATGATATTCCTCAAGCGGTTTTGTGTTTCGATGAACAGAAAGAAGACGGTTTGTATTTTACCGTGATCCTTGTTCGCTCTGTCATGGAAGGCGCTCCTTCTATTCAAGATCTGTTTGCTGCGTCTTCATCCAGTTTGAAGGTTTTTCCGGATCGCGTCCGTTGCATGGGGCAATTGCGTCGCAAATATGTCAAAGAGGCAACTGTTCTGCGTGTTCTAGTTCCAAGCGAGGCGTTTTTGAGAGAGGATCGCTCCGTTGATTTTTACAAAGCGCGCGAATATGTAGTTCGAGAAATGTGCCGCGTTGTTGGGGAGATTCGAGATTTTAATGGAGGCATGATCCATAAGCAAAGCGAATTGCTCAATGCCCTTAAGTGTTCTTTGGGCCGTTTGTCTGAACAGCAAAATCTCTTGATCGAGAAATTTTTCTATTCGTTGCTTCCGATGGAAATGCGCGCAGTATTGGATCCTGAGCCGCTCAAACAATTTTTCCTCCTATTGCTGCAGGCTAAAAAGACAGATCTCCTTCAAAAGAAAAGCGATGCCAGAAGGGCCATGGCGGTAACGCCGTTATACGATCCGTCAATGAAAAAAAGATTGTTAGACCGCATTGGGAAGTTTCATGCGGCGCCTTATCAATTAGTATCTTTTCATTTAGATGAATCGGACTCTTCGTATGCAGGCTACATGCTTTTCAGCGAAGACAGAGAGCTGCAAAACCGGTTTTTATCCTTGTTTGATTGTTGAGTCAATTGCAGATGTTGGAGAACTTTCTCCTAAAAAGAGGAGGGGGGGGCTTCGCTCCGGTAATGGATGGCAAATTCTTTGCTGCGTATTATCAGGTAGCTCCTTTGACCTTGTCTTTCCAGAATAGATCCTGCCTCGTGTTTGAAGAACTCTCCTCTGAAAGAGGAGAGATTCTCCGCTCCGGCAAGGGGGGCCGAGTTCCTTGCCACAACCAATAGGTAGCTCGCTAGATCCTGTCCTAAAGAACAGGGATTGCGTCGAGCTGCCCGTTCAAGTTTAAAAAAATCGTTGAATTTGGTGTAAGCCGTGCAGTATAAAATTGGGCCTTTTGTTCTTGCGTTGAGCAAGACGGGACTTCTTCAAAAGGCCGACGAAGTTGAGGTTTTGCAACGACCTTAAATTTAAAGCAGCGTTTAAAAAATACGGAGGATATGATGCGTCTTACACTCAATGAAAAACAGCCTCGATTGACCTCAGAGGATATAGGGACGGAGTTTGTTAGAACAGGTCCAGCAGGCGGTGGCGATTGGACTTGGGTTCCGTACAAAGGGACGGAGTTTCCTGTAATAGGTTCGTTGGATAATGGAAAATTGGGTTGGATTACTCATAAAACATCCACTTCGGGCATCGAGTTAAATTCCGCAAAGCTGGAATGTATCACTTCCACGCATCTTCACTTTTCTGCACAATTGTACCCCGGCGCAGGTCAGAATAGCGGACCGACTGTTTTTGAGCTGGATAAAGGGTTATACGATGATGGTTGCTGGATCACTGCCAAGAAATGCGAAGAATTATTTCAAAAACAGCCAGAATTGTTCGAAGAAGTCGATCCTTTGATGGTTAGAAGAAAGGGGTCCGGTTGTGTGCTTGTGTAGTGCAAATCTGCATGGTAGGCAAGATGTGATTGATCGCACAAATCAGAGTTCGTCGCGTTTTCGTTAAATACTTCAAAAAGTTTTTCGGCATCGGCTTGTGCTTGGCTAGGCTCCTTCTTCTTCCAAACACAAAATGTATGCTGCTTTCTTAAAACATTTGGAACTTTCGGTAGGAAGGAGTATATTTTTCCTTTACTGAATAGTGTAAGGAATGGCAAAACTCTACTTGAAGTTAGAGGATGTCTACAAAGTGAGGGTTCTTCGAGTTTTTGGCTTATTTTCGACATCTAGTTTTAGGGGCTGTATACTATGTCGTATTGCCCTCCAGTGGGAGTCGAAAATAGGCTCAAAAGAACCCAAAAGTCGACAGAACTTCACTTTGTGGCACCCTCTCAGATTTGCGGGCGTTTTGCTCATGGATTCTGGTTTTTCGTAATTTCGTTTTAGTGTCTAATTTTATTTTGGGTTCACCTACGCCTTGAGTGATTATGGAAAAATATAAGTGTAAGATCAATCCGTCGATTTTGTCTGGCGATTTTGGGCGTCTTGCAGATGAGGCAAAGCGCATTGAACAAGCCGGCGCCGATGCGATCCATGTGGATATTATGGATGGCCATTTCGTTCCGAATTTAACGTTGGGGCCAAAAGCATTGGGGGCGATTAATCGAGCAACTCCATTATTTTTGGATGTGCACCTGATGATTTATAATCCATTTGATTATGTGGAACAGTTTATCCAGGAAGGAGCCGATCGGATTACGTTTCATTTTGAAGCGACGGAAGATGTGGAAGACACGTTGGCATTTATTCGAAAATGCGGGAAAAAAGCGGGCTTGGCATTTCGCCCTGAGACGTCGTTTTCGATGATCCCTAAATATCTGTATCAATCAGACCTGATTCTTTTGATGACGGTCAGCCCCGGATTCGGCGGACAAAAATTTATGCCTGAGATGTTGGAGAAAATTCGTTTGACGCGCGAGTATTGCGATCGGAATTTGATCCGGGAGGGTGGAATTGTTGCCTCCGGCGGATTGAAACCGGAATCTTTGCCGCCATTCGATATTCAAGTAGATGGAGGGATTAACGCCGAGACTGCAGCGCAGTGCGTGCAGGCGGGCGCAAATGTCCTTGTAAGTGGGAATTATTTGTTCCATCAGCCTTCTTTGGCTGCAGGAATTCAAAGCTTGCGAAATGGGTGCGCATGAGTCGGCGGGCTGCAAAAAAAATTGTTGTGATTGGCGGCGGAACGGGCAATTTTGTCGTTTTAAGAGGACTTAAAAAATATCCGGTCGACTTGACCGCGATCGTATCGATGGCCGACGACGGCGGCAGCACCGGAATTTTGCGCGATGAATTGGGAGTGCTGCCTCCCGGGGATGTGCGCCAGTGTTTAGTTGCGCTATCGAACTCGAGCCGTTTAATGCGGTCCTTGATGAACTACCGCTTCGAAAATGGAGGATTGGGAGGGCATTCTTTTGGAAATTTGCTTCTTTCTGCTCTGGAAAAGGTGTCGGGCAGTTTTGAAAAGGCTGTCGAAGAGGCTGGGAAAATTCTCTACATCAAAGGGAAAGTGATCCCTGTAACGATGCAGCAGACCCGTTTAAAAATGGTTCTCGATAATCGAAAGGTGTTAGAGGGAGAAAAGGAGATTTATTTATCAAAGGATATAGATCAAGGCTATAAGACAATTTACTTAGAGCCATATCCGAAAGTAAATCCCCACGTCTTGGAGGAGATCAAAAATGCAGATCTGGTCGTAATCGGTCCCGGAGGCCTTCATACATCTTTGATCCCAAACTTGCTTGTGGAGGGCGTTTGCGATGCGATTTGTAAAAGCAATGCAAAAAAGATATTCGTGGTGAACTTAATGAACCGAACAGGTCAGACTACGAGGTATAAGACGAGCGATTATTTGAAAGAACTGGTTCGGTTTCTTGGAAAAGATCCGTTTAACCATATTTTAGTCAATGCGCAAAAACCTCCAAAAGCATTGATCGACGTATATGCGACGGAAGGGGATTTGGTTGAAAATGATCTTGAAGATGATCGAGTCATTTTTGCAAATATGCTCGGCGGGTTGAAAAATGATGTGAAGTGCGACTTGATGAAGCGCAGTCTGATCCGGCATGATTCCAAGAAAGTAGCTCAGGAGTTGATGAAAATTGTTGATCATCTTTGATTTAGACGATACCCTGATAGATACATCCGGCTCTGTCACCCCTTTTAAGATGCGTCAGTGTTTGCAGCGGATGATAGACGATGGCAGCCCTGTCGATAATTTTGATGAAGCTTATGCGGAGCTGCTCGCGCTCAATGCCGAGGCTCCCAGTTCTAAAGATGCAATTAATTGTTTTGTTGATAAAAGAAATTATTCTCGAAATAAGCTTTCCAATGTTCTTGCAGAACTGACCTCTCCTCTCCCTTCCGATTTCTCCATTCCCATGACTCCTCAGGCAGCGGAAGTGTTAACTTTTTTAGCTCAGTTCCATACGGTTGCTTTGGTGACCGGAGGCAACGTTCGTTTTCAGAGAGAGAAAATGGAAAAAGCTGGTCTAGATAGCTCGATTTTTAGTACGATATCTATTCTTGAAGATAGTATTAAAAAACCAGCTTACGAGGTTTTGATAAAGAATTTTTCAAAATCTTCAGGTCAAGTTTGGGTTTGCGGGGATCGGATCGAGATGGATTTGCTTCCTGCGAAAGAGTTGGGCGCCCGAACGATCCATATGCGATGGGGGCGCGGAAAAAAGAAGAGTGTTGATTGGGTTGACCATTCGATCTCGTTGCTAAGCGAATTAAAGGAAATTATTGTATGACGACAGCGAATCAAATTACTCCCGGAATGACCTTGAACATGGACGGAAAAATTTTCCGTGTCGAATCGAGCGTAAAAGTAACGGTTGCCAAAGGGACCCCTTTTGTTAAAACGAAATTGCGCAATCTAATTACTGAAGAGATCATTGAAAGGAATTTTAAGCTCGATCAGGTCGTCCAGGAAGTCTCTCTTTTAGAGAGAACGCTTGAGTTTCTTTATACGGAAGGCAATGAGTTTCTTTTCCTGGACATTGGAAATTTAGAACAGGTTCTGGTTCCGTCAGAGGTCTTGTCCGACAAGGTCCATTATTTAAAAGAAGGGATCCAAGTCAAGGCGATGTTTTATGGAGACACGATCTTTGCCGTCGAACTGCCTCAATTTTTGGAGATCATGGTCGTTAAGATGGAACCCTCTTCATCTGAAACAGGTACGACAAAACGAGCTGTTTTGGAAACGGGAGCAAAAGTTGAGGTTCCTCTATTCGTCGAAAGCGGTGATGTGATCAAAGTGGATACGCAGGCTAATGAATATATTCAAAGGGTTTAGGGTTACGCTGCATGGATATTGAACAAATCAAAGAATTAATGGGCGTTTTGGAAGCAAGCAAGCTGTCCAAGCTCATTTTTAAGAAAGGGGATATGGAGCTGCATCTCGAAAAAGAGGTCTTTCCGATGCAACCTGTTCCTAGACCGGTTCATGCAGATAGCGGATTCGAAGCGGCTTTTCAGTCCGATGTTGCTTTAAAAGGAGAGCGAGGCGGATCTGTCCGCAGAGATGCTCCTCAAGAAGCACCCGGCACATTTGTGACTTCTCCAATGGTGGGTACTTTTTATGCCTCCGGAGCTCCCGATCAGCCTGCTTTCGTGAAAATCGGCGATCAAGTGCATGAAGATACGGTTGTTTGCATTATCGAGGCGATGAAAGTAATGAATGAAGTAAAAGCAGGAGTGAAGGGAATTGTGGCCGAAGTTCTTGCTGATAATGCGCAACCTGTCGAGTTTGGAACGAGGCTTTTTCGAATTCAATGAAACCGATACAAAAAGTTCTTATTGCAAATCGAGGAGAGATTGCAGTCCGTGTCATCCGTGCTTGTGCAGACCTTGGATTGCAAACAGTGGCAGTTTACTCTGAAGCGGATGCTGAGGCCCTTCATGTCCATCATGCTGATGAAGCAATTTGTATTGGCGAGGCTCCGTCTTCAAAATCCTATCTCAAGATGGCCAATTTAATTGCAGCTTGCGAGATCACCGGAGCTGATGCAGTACATCCCGGATATGGTTTTTTAAGCGAAAATGCAAATTTTGCCTCCATTTGCGAGAGCTGCGGACTTACCTTTATCGGCCCCTCTTCCCGCGCTATTGCGATGCTTGGAGATAAATCTGCTGCGAAGGCTGCAGCGCGCAGTGTAAAGTGCCCCGTAATCCCCGGTTCCGAAGGGATTGTTTCCGATTTGGAAGCAGGGCTTAAAGAATCTAGAAAATTTGGATTTCCTATTTTTATTAAAGCGGTTGCCGGAGGGGGAGGCAAGGGGATTCGGATCGCATATAGCGAAGAAGATTTTGTGAAAAAATTCATTGCCGCTCGAACAGAGGCGGAGGTGAGTTTTAATAATCCCGACGTATACCTTGAAAAGATGATTGTCAACCCAAGACACGTTGAAGTGCAGGTCTTAGGCGATAAGCATGGCAATTATATTTATCTTGGAGAAAGAGATTGTACGGTTCAGCGCCGCCGTCAAAAATTGATTGAAGAAACCCCAAGTCCGAAAGTAAGCGATTCTCTGCGTAAAAAATTGGGCACTTGCGCCGTCAATATTGTGCGATGCGCCGGATATCATTCTGCAGGGACTGTAGAATTCCTTCTTGATGAGAAGGGAAATTTTTATTTCATGGAAGTCAATATCAGAATTCAGGTTGAACATACGATCACGGAAGAGTTAACCGGAATTGATCTTGTGCAACAGCAGATTCGGATTGCAAGAGGAGAAAAGCTATCCATAAGGCAAAAAGAGGTTCAATTCGACGGACACGTGATTGAGTTTCGAATCAATGCAGAGGATCCTTCCCGCAATTTTGCTCCGTCTCCGGGTCAGCTTGAACATTATATCCCTTCAGGCGGGCCTCATGTTCGCGTCGATAGCGCCTGCTATAGCGGCTATCGCATTCCTCCTAATTATGATTCGATGATCGCCAAATTGATTGTGAAAGGGAAAACGCGCAGCGAGGCGATTGCCCATGCAAAAAGAGCTTTATCGGAATTTCACATTGCCGGAGTGCATTCGACAATTCCATTCCATCGATATATGTTGGAAGACCAGAAGTTTTTAACTCATGATTATACAATTCAATACATTGATCAGTTAATTACTGAAGGTTGCACTTTTTCTTTCCCCAAGGGATCGTGAAAGGGATTATTCTTGCAGGAGGGAGCGGAACCCGGCTCTTTCCGGCAACTCTTGCTGTATGCAAGCAGCTTCTTCCTATTTATGACAAACCCATGATTTACTATCCCTTATCTGCCTTGATGCTGGCAGGGATTCGGGATATTTTGATCATTTCAACTCCTGATGATACCCCTCGATTTGAGAAATTACTCGGCGATGGTTCTTCTCTCGGGCTGCATTTCAGTTACGCAGTCCAAAACCATCCGGGGGGCTTGGCTCAAGCATTTCTTGTTGGAGAGTCGTTCATTGGCCAAGAACCGGTAGCGCTGATCCTGGGCGACAATATTTTTTACGGGCATGATTTTTGTGAAATTCTGAAAGATGGAGCCTCTCTTCAATCGGGTGGGCTGATTTTTGGATATCAGGTCAAAGATCCAAGTCGTTATGGCGTGGTTGCATTTGATCAAGAAATGCGCGCGATATCCATTGAAGAAAAACCGGCAGTTCCCAAGTCGCAATATGCGGTGCCCGGACTCTATTTTTATGGTCCCGACGTAGTAGAAATTGCAAAATCTTTAAAGCCATCGCCTCGAGGAGAGGTAGAGATTACCGATATCAATCGGATTTATCTTGAGCAGGGACGGCTGATCGTTCGTTTATTGGGCAGGGGGCATGCATGGTTGGATACGGGCACTTTTGACTCTTTTCAAAAGGCCTCTCTTTTTGTTCAGGCCATTCAAGAGCGGCAGGGGATTAAGATTTCCTGCATTGAAGAGATCGCTTATCGAAAAGGCTACATCGATAGAGAAGAGCTTCTTGCATTAGCGAATCGATTTTCGAAAAACGAGTATGGCGAGTATCTTTATTCGGTCGCCCGCAGTCTTTAACCTTTATTTGTTTTTAAGTCTCGATAACGAACTGTGCGCTATCGCCCATACCCTACAAGCTTTTGAAAAAAAGCAAATGGCGGGAAACTGCTTGTTTTTGGTTTTTGGGGTCCGAATAAAAAGTGTGTGATTCGATCAGCGTTGCTGAAATATTCTAAGGGGGCGCTATGCGGGTTTTTCTTTGCTTCTGTTTCATATTCCGGCTTTACATCGAGGCAAAGAGAGAGAGCTTTAGGCACCCGGTTATGAAGCGCTGCATTTTCCGGAATGATCTGATCTTTTGGAATATAAACGACAAGCGAAGGTCCTTTTAATTTTGTAAATTCTTTTGCGGGGTTGATATCGTAGCCTTCCGATGTAATCATATACGCAATCATTGATGCGGTTTGGCCGAGCCGGTTTAACCAAGTGGTGACGATCTTTTCAAGAGAGGCGAATGAGCGCTCATTGACAAGACGGCCGGTAAGATGTGGATCTAAGGCCTTTGTAGCAACTGCGACGCTGCCGCCAAGGGAATAGCCATAAAAATGAATCTGTTCCGGAGGGATGCGCAAGCCTTCCCGGACCCATTGGACAATGCTCGATCCGTCTATGATTAAATCATTGGTCCCTGTAAATGTTCCTATAGAATCTCCCACGCCTCTGTATTCAAAAAAAACAAAATTGAAAGGGGTGCCGGATTCAACCGATTTTTCTAAAAGCCAGTTGTTCCGTTTTGCTGTTGCAAGTTGTAATCTGCCATTAAAATAAATGATCGTTTGGGTGTCTTCCGGAGCGTCTTTTCGCCTCATCCAGTAGGCGTTCAACATGGCTCCATCAGGGGTTGTAATGGATTTTTGTTCTACAGTGAAGTGATCTCGCAGTTTTTGATTTTGTTCTGAGATAGGTCCAAACCAAAATTTCTGGAAAAGTTCTTTTGATTCCGCTTTGCGCTCCGGTCTAATGTCCGGCAGTAGTTGCCGATTCATAATTTTCCCGGAGATGCGAGGGAGCAGCAGCAGATTCCATGCAGTAGATTTTATTTTATCCGAGAAAGACGAGCTGCTTGGAGTATGTTGTAAGTGTTTATTTGTGTTGTCCCAATGAGATGCAAAACTAACCGTATTCATTTTTGATCCGATTTTTTCGTATATTTTATTGGTTAGTATTTAAAATGTCAATTTTTAAATTCTGTTTTTATATTTCTATTGTTAAATGAAATGGGGATAAGAGCCTGCTCTGAAGAACGGGGCTCTCAAGGCCTAAGCTGCTCGTTCAATCACTCTCGGTATATTTCGGTATATTTGCTGGAAATAATTTCTCCAATTTCCCTAAAATGGTTTGCTATTATTAACAGAGGTGCCAAATGCTAGTTGAAACTGATACGCTGCTCCAGATCGATTCCCTTCATTACGCCGTCGATTATATTCCTAAGCGAGCGATCCGATATTTTACTGACCCGGAAACGCAAGCAGAATCGGTGGATCTGCTTTTAGAGGAAGCGCAAGATGTGATTGCGCATCCGTCAGAGTATATAGAGGAAGATACTGGCAACCGTTTTCTGTTTCACACACTCGTTATTTTGGGTTCCTTTCAGGAAGAAAAAGCAATTCCGCTAATTCGTCAAATTGGCTTAATGAACCATGAATCGATCGATGAACTGTTAGGGGACCGATTGTTCGATAGCATTGCTTTGGCAATTGCTGAAATTTTTTCCAGACAGGTCGATGCTTTAAAATCTTTAGTGGAAGATCCGGCGATCGATCCCTGCATTCGCGCTACATGCATTCACTCCATGATGTTTTTATATGGGCGCGGCGCTATTAGCCGCGATGATATGATTGCTTATTTTTTAAATCTTTTACAAAAACCTGAAGATGGAATTCCTTTCTTTTACGAAGTGATCGCTTCCGCCTCCATGGCTTTGTATCCTCAAGAATTAATTGAGCTATTGCGTAAGTTTTATCAAGAAAATCGAATTGACAGTTCGATTATTTCGTTGAAAGAGATTGAGGAAAATCTCGCCCTTCCCAAAGAACAGGTCATTGAAGAATTTCGCCCGAATTTTCATGTCTATTTAGATAATCCGATTGCCCATCTCGAGTCATTGGAAGACTTCCAGCAAGAGATTTGCTACGAGAGAAATGAGCCTTGCCCATGCGGCAGCGGCCTTAAGTTTAAGAAGTGCTGTCAATAGGCCCGGGGAAGTCCGGGTTTTATTGGATTTCTTTCTAGTAACAAGCGGCAAAGAATCTCTCCTCTTTAGGAGAGAACTCTTTAATGTACTGAAGTTGATGCTTGATGCGAGTTTGTTAGAACGATTGACCCTCTCCTAAAGAACAGGGCTCCAGCCTAACTGCCCGTTCAATGTGTTTAATTGTTTCTTACACTTTCTTTAAGGATTTCACTTCCAGGAAAAGAGCGAGTATACCGCCGAGGATGACTAGTGCGATTCCAAGTAGAGATACCCAAGAGGGGATGAAGTTCCAGAGCCACCAATCGAAGAAGAGTGCGAAAACAACAGAAGAGTAGCAAAGAGGAGCCAGAGCTTGAGGAGAAGCTAGACGCATGGCTATGGTCACTGTGGTTTGCCCAAGAAATCCAAAAATAGCCGTTCCCAATAAAAAGAAAATATCCTTTGAAGTAGGTGTCGTCCAGAAATAGATTCCTAACGGCAAGGTTGTAAGGGTGACAAAGAGATATAGGTAAAATAAAATCCGTAACATGTCCTCTCCATAATGATGGAGCCTGCGCAATGTAATCAAAATCACAGCAATACTCAGTCCTGACATCAAAGGGACAATGCCAATCCATTGAAAAAGATCGTTATTAGGCTTCAAGATCAAAACAAGCCCTGCAAATCCTGGAATAATGCCAAGCCAAAGGCGATGATCCATTGGTTTCTTGAAAACAATGAATAAAAGAAAAGGGACAAAGAACGGGGCTGTGTTCATCAAGAGCGTTGCATTGGCGACAGATAAGTAAGGAATCGAGATAAATACAAACAAAAATGATCCGAATCCGGCCATAGCTCTCGTAAAAAGAAGCCCGTAGTGCTTCGTTTTAAAAATAGCAAGTCCCCGTTTCATTGAAAAGGAGATAAAGGTCATCAGGATTACGCCAAAAATATTTTGCACAAGAATGACTTGAAAAGGATTGATTCTATTGTCAATTAATTTGACAAAAGTGTTGGTAGCAGTTACGCAAAAAAAAGAAAAGAGCATGGCCAACACGCCAAAAAAAAGATGTTTTTTATAGAAATCCATTTTAGAAATTTTCGGGTGTTCTTCTTTTTTGGTCTTGCGCTGCAATATCGTTTGCGATTTCATCCGGATCGTCTGAAATTCGGATGAGATCGTAATCTTCGGGCTTGATGTTGTCTTTTGCCAAAACAGTGTTCTTGAGCCAGTCTAGAAGCCCTTGCCAATAGTCTTTTCCGACAAGGTAGATAGGAAATCGATGGCTTCTTTCCGTTTGGATTAGAGTGAGCGCTTCGAATAGTTCATCCAAGGTTCCAAATCCTCCGGGGAATATGACGAAGGCGCGTGCATAGCGAACGAAAAGAACCTTTCTTACAAAAAAATATCGGAATGTTAGTTCGTAGCGCGCATCGATATGGGGATTTGGCTTGGATTCTGACGGAAGATTAATGCAGAGTCCGCAAGATTTGCCGCCCTCGCTCTTCGCTCCTTTATTTGCGCACTCCATGATGCCGGGGCCGCCGCCTGTAATGATCCCGAATCCTTTGGCCGCAATTTTAGCTGCAGCCGCTTCGGCCAGGTCGTAGTATTTTCGATCCTGAGGGTCAGGGTTTGTCGACCCAAAGATGGCGACAGCGGGTCCAAGAGATGTCATGGTTTCAAAGCCGTCGACAAATTCAGCCATGATCCGAAAGATGCGCCAGGAATCGGGAACGGGGAGTGGATTGAGTGGTTTTAAAAGGGGTTCTGGAGGCTTGGGGCCGACCATTTAAATCAGCCCTTTGGTAAAGGAGCGTTTTGCCTTGCGCCTTAGGGCGATTTTTGCCGTTTTCCCATACGCTACTTCATGAAGGTTTTCGATTGCAATGAATGCGCAAGGATCTTCCCTGAGGACAATTTCTTTGAGTTCGGCTAGATCCAGTCGTTCAACGATCACAAATAAAATGTCTCGATCTTCTCCCGAATATCCGCCCTTTCCTTTGATAAAGGTAAGTCCTAAGCCAAGTTCGAGGGTGATGATTTTGCTTAATTTATCGGGTTTCGAACACATGATCAGAACAGACTTCAATTCTTCCAGGCCGGCGATGACAATGTCCATCATCTTGAACGCGACGATATAGAGCATTAACGACCTTAGAGCGATATGCCAGTCGTTAAAGATCCATCCGTAAGCTGCAAAGATAAAGATGTTGATCACGAAAATGACCTGGCCTACGGTAAACCCTTTTCGGCGATTGATGATGATGGCGAGAATTTCCGTGCCGTCTGTACAGCCCCCGTGTCGAATGATCATGCCGGCTCCGGCTCCGAGCATAGCTCCGCCGATGACGATGGCTTCAAGAGGATCTGCTGCAAAAGGAGGCAGCTTTTGTAAAAACCAAAGGAAAAAGGCAAGGCACACCAGTGCAGCTAGCATGTGCAATACAAACGAGCGGCGGATATAGCGCCACGCGAGATAGGCAAAGGGCAGATTAATTAAGATCAGGAATGTGGAGAGGTACGAGCTGCCGTAGATGCGGGCCAAAAGCATGGAGATACCAATAACGCCGCCGTCGATCAGTTCGTTGGGAATCATGAAGACCCGAATGGCCATCGCTGCGAAAAACGCTCCAATGGCCATGCCGATGAAGCTGATTGTGTAGTTGGTCAGTCTTTTTTTTAGCGTAAGCGGAGTTCCCATAAGTACTCAAAGTGATGCTATTTGTAATGTTTGTCAAAACAGACAAATTCAGGCAAGTATGGAATTTTTTATTTTTAAAAAGGTTGTAAAAATGCGCGGGAGACGGGGCTCGAACCCGCAACTTCCGCCGTGACAGGGCGGTGCTCTAACCAATTGAACTACTCCCGCAAAGATGTTGGGTGCAACAGGACTCGAACCTATGACCACCTGTGTGTAAGACAGGCGCTCTACCAACTGAGCTATACGCCCAAAAATGATCCATTATAGTACACTGAATTCGAATTTCGTACAAGGGTTCAAAAATTATGAAGGGGACTAGGTGCAAAAAAGGCGTCTTTGATCGAATTTTACGATCTTTAAGCTGCTTGAGTTTGGTTGGCATTCTTGGTTGTTCTCCTGTCAGTTTGGAGGATCTTAGATGTCAGTCGGATGCGGAAATGAAAAAGTTGCTCGTTGAACTGCAAGGCATTCAAAGCAAGGAAGACGTTCAGAGATCATCCAAGCGGTTAAAAAAACGATTTAATCAGATGGCCAAGCTTTTGATTGCGGCAAGGAAATTTCCCAATGTTGAATCGGATTCAAGCTCTATCGGAGAAGAGCTGTTCGTAGAATTTGCCCGTATCTATGAAATTCCGGGCGCGCGGGATGTCATTGAGTCCATTCAAGTAGAAGCGGTCCATGCTTTAGGCCGCGCTAGGAAATAGAATTATCCGGGGCAGGAGATGTGAAAATCATTTCTTTGTGTTTTGCAAACACGGCATCATCGGTGAGTTGTCCGATATGGATGGGAACTGCGGTAATGTATCCTTCGGCTAAAAGAGCTACATCGCTATCGTTCTCTTCTTCAAAAGCGCTCCAGCGGCCGCCTAGCCAATAGTATGGGAGTCCTTCGGGATGGATCCTTCGGTCCGGCTGCTCTATCCAAAAGCCTTTGCCCTGTCTGGCGAACCGCAGTCCTTTGACGCCGTTTTGGCAATTTTCGGGAAAGTTGACGTTTACGATGGTTCCTGATGGAAGGGAATGCTCCAGAAAATATTGAATCAATGGATAAATGTAGGGTTTTGTGCTGCTTAAGGGGGGCTCTTCCAGGTCGGAAAAAGAAAAAGCGATGCCGGGGATGCCCTTTAGGGCCCCTTCAATGACGCCGCCAATGGTTCCGCTGTAAAGGACCGTACGCCCTGCATTAGATCCTCGATTAATGCCGGAGATGACCAAATCAGGGGTGCGATTAAGAAGCACGGCCAAAGCCATTTTTACGCAATCGGCCGGCGTTCCATTCAAGCTCCATGCCGGAGTTTCTTTAGCCCAGGTTACTTGCTGAATTTTTAACGGCTTTCCCCAGGTAATAGATAATCCGGACCCTGACTTTTCCGTGAGAGGAGCGACGATTGCAACGTCAGCATATTCATGAACTGCTTCCCAGAGATGCTTAATGCCCGGAGCATGGATGCCGTCATCGTTTGTAATTAGTAGAAAGGGCTTAGGCATGGTGTCCTTTGGTATGCCGCGTTAGGTATGAAATGCTGTAAATGGCCAGGATGCTCAAAGTAAACCCTCCGACCATTGCCGGAATCCCAAAAGGATTTTCGAGCAGAGGCCAGATAGCTCCGGTAAGCCCGCCAACCAAAATCCCGGAAAATGCACCGTATCGATTGATGCCCGTTTTGTACAAGGAAAGCAAGAGCAGGGGGCCGAATGAGCAGCCCAGGCCGGACCAAGCATACAAAACAAGTTTTAAGATAGTTGCGATCTTAAAGGCGGCGATAATGAATCCGGTGAGAGCAACCAAGATGACGCTTGCTCGGGTAACCCAGAGCAATTCTTTAGCTGATGCGGTTTTCCGAAATAATCTTTTGTAGATGTCTTCTGCCAAGCTTGAAGCAACGACCAAGATCTGCGCCGCCATGACATTGGTGGTTGCGGCTAAAACAGCGCATAGTACAAGGCCTGCAAAAAAGGCGGGGAAAGTGATCTTGACGATGTCCAAAATGACTTCTTGAGGTTCTGCCAGGCCGTCCGGAAATACATAGACGCCGATGAGGCCGATGAGCGTGGCAGATAAAAGAGCAATCGATTGCCAGCTAATCCCAAGCCATTTTGCTTTTCCCATGTCTTTGACATGTTGGATCCCCATAAATTTTGTGATGATATGAGGCTGTCCAAAATAGCCAAGTCCCCATCCCGCAGTGATCATGAGGATCTGCCAAAATGTTTTGAGTTGGAAATCGGGAAAAAGGCTGGAGGAGATGCCTTTGACGGAGACTGCATCGATTATGGGAGACAATCCTCCGAGTTTTACTAAAAAGTAAGAGGGAATAAAGACAATGACTCCCAACAGAAAGAAGCCCTGAAATAAATCGATCCAAGCAACTGTTTTATAGCCGCCCATGAATACATAAATCACAACAATTAATAGGCCGATTCCGATTCCAACAAAATAATTTAATCCAAAGAGAGACTCGACGAGAATTCCCATTGCATAGAGGCCTGAGGATATGTAGATGGTGTAAAACATAACGGCCATTAAAGAAGAAACGACCCGAATGGCTCCGCTGTTGTCATGAAATCTCGTTTCAAAGTAAGAGCTTAGGGTTAAACTTCCTAATTTTTCAGTAACGGATCGAATGCGGGGCGCGATGCATTGCCAGTTCAGGAACATGAAAAAGGTAAGCCCGATGGCTGCCCAGGCATAAAACACTCCCGTGGTAAAGACTTCGGCGGGATAGGCTAAAAATAACCAGCTGCTCATGTCGCTTGCGTGTGCTGAGAGCGCGGTTAGCCAAAAATTTAATGAACGGTTCCCGATGATGAAATCGGAATCGGATTTTTGCTTGTGATAAGACGCAAAGGCAATCAGCAAAATAACCGCGAAATACCCAAAAAATGTAATGAGTTCCACGTATGTATACACTTTCGCAAGAAGCAATTCGATCATATTTGGCGCATTATATAAGACGCGAGATTGGGAATCAAACAATTTTTACGGTCTTGCCGCCTTGTCGGATCCATACAAAAGGCCTGCCCGGGCAAGATTTGTTCTTGCATGAGGAAAATGTGTTTCGAGCTGTTTAATTAACTGTTCTACAGATTTTCTTTTAGAATTTTGTCCTACAGGACATTGGCAGGTGATTCTAAGAAAACCATACTCTTGTGCGAACTGGCGAAGAGAGGCTTCTGCAATATAGATTAGGGGGCGGATGATTGTGACTCCATAGTTTTGCATGACCACCTTTGGCAGGTTTGCTGCAAATTCTGCTTTATGAAGCAAGTTGAGCAAGAGTGTCTGCGCGCTATCGTCTCTGTGGTGCCCAAATGCAACTGTTGTGGCCCCAACCTCTTTGGCTGCATCAAAAATCAGGCGGCGCCGCTCTCTCGAGCACCGGTAGCATTCGAGCGTCTCTAATTTCTGTGTTGACTGGCATCGGATCAAAGGGACATTGAGTTCCTTGCAGATCGCTCCCAAGAATCCCTGGTCGATGCCCGCGCCGCAGGTAAACTCGCCGTCCACGTGGATGGCATAGATGTCGAAAAGAGGGAAGCCCCGTCCTCGAATCGCATGGAGCAGGTAGAGGAGGCTCAAACTGTCCTTCCCTCCGCTTAAGGCAATTGCTATCTTTTTGACATCCTGGTCCAGGAGGGTAAAATCGAATATGGCTTTCCGCAAAGAGCTTTCCAGCTCTTTGCCAAGTCCGGTCCAAGGGGGGCTTGCAATTGGGTTTTTGATATCCATGATTTCTATGAAAAGACCCTTAATTTACCGGATAGAGTATATCCCAAAAAACATCCCTGTTGCAAGGGGGTTTTCCGATGGACTTTTTCATCCCCGCCGTGTTAAAATACCTGCAATCATTAAAGGAATTCATTCAATGTTGAAGAAACCGGGTCGAAATGATCCTTGTTCCTGCGGGTCTGGGAAAAAATTTAAAAAATGCTGCGAGTCAAAAGGCTTTGCTGCGCGTTTTAAGGTGCATTCCGTAGGTGTGGAAAGTGCCGGAATCATTCAGAAAGCGGTCGGGTTGAATTCGCTGTTTCAGTCCTGTTTGGCTGCGACTCCCGTCAAGCCCATGCATGCAGAATTAGAGGCTCCTTTGCCGGAATCTGCTCAGGAAAATCAATCCGGGCTTGAAGAGAAAGTTGATAATCTGCTATCTTGAACGGCTCTTTTGCTGGTGTAGCTCAATGGTAGAGCGCCCGACTTGTAATCGGATGGTTGAGGGTTCAAGTCCTTTCGCCAGCAATCGGCTAGAAACAGAGCCCCTCACACATCACACAAAATAAGAACCCCGTCCCGAAAGGCGGGGTTCTTGTCTTTTAGTTTATCGACGGAATGCAACA
>DALYFE010000007.1:0-2267 GCA_031972195.1 Chlamydiales bacterium
CAAATTTTGAAGTCGAAAAGCGGCTCAAAAGAACCGCAAAATCGACTGAACCTTAGCTTTGAAAGAAATCCATTATTTTTGAACAAAAAAATAGGGCAGTACGATCGTACTGCCCTCTATTTCTGATGCAATTGAATCACACCAAAACTACAAGTTCAGAATTAGAATCCTGCGCCAACTGAGAATTCAGCAATTGGGCCAGGAAACTTTTCTGATACAGTTCTTGCGATTGCAGGCTGGCTGACGTTCAATTCTGCAAATGTACGGACAGCCGCTTTGCGCCAGAATTCAAATCCAACAGTTGCGCTTGGAATGATTCCGGAAAATTCGCGTTCATCTTTTGTTTTCAATTCGCCCCAGCCCAATCCGAGCCCTGCGTAAGCGCTTTGCTCATTGGATGGGTTTAGGTAATGAATGTAAGATGCTTTTGGAAGCGTCCAGAAATAGCTTTTGTGATCTCCCATCCATCCCTTTGCGCTGCTATAGTTGGTAGAGAAATCAAATGCTCCATTACCGCGCATTAGACGATATCCAACGCCGAGTCCTGGAACTACTTCTACTGTAGTAGTTGGGTGGGAATCAGCCATCGCCATGCGGAGATAGGCATATCCTGGTTTGGAAACAACTGTTTCCATGTGAGGCGCTTTCGTATCTAGTGAAAGATTAGAAAGTGTTCTTGCAACGGATGGCTCATTCGCAAATGCGAGAGCAGACGCTGCAGTGAATATTGCTGTTGTAATTGTCTTTTTCATATTTACCTCCTTGAAAGGAGTGATCATTATGAAAAAGCTTTTCCAATTTGTGCAACTAAAATAAACTCTTGATATTGAACGACAGTGTGTTATGTTTCAATATTGCGCCGCACCATTTGTACTTGTTGGCGAAGCGTTTCATTGATTTGAATTTGATCGGATACTTTTTTCCATGCATGGAGCAACGTAGAGTGTGTTTTTCCACCGAAAGAGGCAGCGATCTTCATTAAAGAATCATCGATCATTTCTTTTGCCAAATACATCGCTACTTGGCGCGCAATGGCGATTTCCTTATGCCGAGATTCTCCTTTGAGCTCAGAGATGCGCACTTCGAATACGGCAGCTACGCTTTTTAAAATCGTTTCGACAGAAACTTTTTTGTTTGGCGCATTGTTTTGAAACATTTCACTTAAGATTTTCTCAACGATGTCTTCATTGAGGTTCGACGAGGCCATCCGCGAATGGGCGGATAATCGGTTAACGGCTCCTTCGATTTGTCTGACATTATTGTAAATATGCTCAGCGATGAAGAAGGCGATTTGATTGGAGACGTTCAAGCCGCGCATTTCCGATTTGTGCTTGATGATCGCAACGCGTGTTTCCAGATCGGGCACTCCCATATGAGCGACGAGCCCCCATTCCATACGAGCGACCATTCGTTCCGATAATTTTAATTGGCCCGGAGGTTTATCGGAGGTGATGATGATTTGTTTGCCTTGATTTAAGAGAGTTTCGAATGTGTTGCAAAACTCCTCTTCGAAATTGAGCCGGTTTTGAAGGAACTGGATATCGTCCACAAGAAGGACGTCCAAATTGCGGTAGAACCGTTTCATTTTATCAATGGATTTTGCGCGAAGATGGTCGACGATATCATTGATGAATGCTTCGGTAGTGATGGATTGGACTTTGAGTTTTTTGTGATGTTCGAGGACGTAGTGACCAATGCTGTGAAGAAGATGCGTTTTACCAAGTCCGACCCCTCCGTGAATGAATAGGGGATTGTAGGATTTTCCCGGACGGGCGGCCACTCCAACAGCAGCGGATTTGACAAATTGATTGGAAGGGCCTTCAATAAAATGATCGAATGTGTAAAGAGCATTTAGTTTAAGGTCTGTTTGTTGGACCTCTTCTATTTCCTCTTCAACAGCGGATGTAACGGAGCGTTCGGGCTGCGATGCGACGCGGAATTGAATAGCGGCTTCTCCCGAGCCTCGCAATGGAAGGAAGTCTGCCAAAAGCTCTTTGAAATTATCGATCAGATATTCTTGGACAAAAATATTCGGTACTTCAAGAATCACCTCTTCGTGGGTTGCTTCGATCAATTGAATCGGAGCGATCCAATTTTCAAATTCCGCAGAAGAGCACCGAGTTTCAATGAACTCGACGAATTGCTCCCAGCCATTTTTAATGTCGCATTCTATCATATTTTTTTGGGAAAAGGATGTGCCCTTCAATCTAACATTGAAGGGCTGTCCGAGGCAAGGGAAAGTTTGTCTTAGAGGAAATCTCTGATTT
>DALYFE010000007.1:2277-6590 GCA_031972195.1 Chlamydiales bacterium
GCACAAAGTGGCGCAGAAGAAATGATCTGTCCGTAAAGAAGAAGTCCTATTAGAGCAAATTTCTTGTTAAACACCTTAGCCTCGTGATTTGGTTTTTCTTCATTACTGCGCTTTTTTTTTATTTTTGCAATTTTTTTTTATTTTGCCGCGAATAATTAAACGCCGACGTTGCGAAAAAAGAGCAACGCATCGGATTTCTTTCGAAAGAGGTCTATTGGTAAGACAGGATTAGCGCGGAGGCCTGCGATGCAATCTCGGAGGGGGCGTGCATTTCGAGTTCTTTGGCTTGCAGTAGTCCTTGCCGTTTATATCCGAGCATCAATAGAGCTTTGACTCGGTTGAGCTGGGTTTGAGGATGGTTTGGTTCTAATGCAAGGGCTTTGTCTAAAAAATCGAGCGCTTTTAATCCATTTCCCATTTGAAGATGCAGCGCGCCGATTGTTTGCAAATCATAGGCGGAAGGGGGAGTTAAAACACTCAAGGCATCAAAAAAGGTCAGCGCGACATCGTAAACTCCCTGTTTTATATAGGAATAGGCGACATACCTTAAATCATCCAGTTCTCCTTTGCCCCAACCTAATATATTCATCCAATTGACTTGAGACATCTATCCTCTCTGATACTGATTGCGCCGGCCGTTGATCTGCATCAACGTTTTATCCAGTTGATTAATACATAGGATTAAGGATGCCAGAAGTTTTCTTTCGGTTTCCTGCTCGCTCCCTTCTTGATCGGATTGCCGGTCTTTCTTTTCTCTTTTAGATTGTTCCTCGTTGAGAATCGCTTCCAATTTATCGGCGTCAGCCTCCAGTTTTTCATATCCGCCCAATGAAGGGATCAATTGATAGGAAAAGAGGGGCGCTCCGTGAGGAGCGTAATTAGGGGGCGGGCTAAAAAGGGCCCAGGAAAGCGTTTTTCCAAGGGAAAAGGTTTGTTCAAATTCGCTTAAAGCAAGAGGTGTTGCAACGGACACTTCCGCTTTTTGTGGAATAAGGCGCGACTCTTCGATGTAACGGGCTTCGAAAAATTGTTGGTCTTTTGCGTAACGAATCGATGCATCTGTCCCAAGATTATCGACTGTGCGAGGTTTAACGGTCATGCGCTCTCTCTTGCATTGCTCATTTGAAGATCTCTCCTTATAAAAGAAGAGAGATTCTTCGCTTCGGTAATGGGCGGCAAATCCTTGCCGCAAGTTATCAGATAGCTCGCTTGACTCAACGCCGAAGGGCTTAGACTCAAGTTTGAGCTGTCCGTTCACATTGTACCAACCCAACTATTTTTGTCGAACGGATGTTCAAAAGTTGTGAACAGCCGCCCGATTTATCTGATTTTTGAAATTTAAAAATTTAATACACAGTAAGTTGTGCTTGAAAAATCTTTTCGGAAAACGGAGGGTTTTGCACAACTTGTGAACAGATTTCCCACAATTTCCCACAATTCGTTTATAATTCCGTATCTTCTTTGTTTTGAGCTGGATATGCTGTGTTTTTTGAGATGATTTTTCGAAATGGATTGCGCAATTTTCGGGTTCGTGGATAAGATGTGGGAAAACGTGGAAATAGTTGTGGGCCGGTTTTTTTTCAGTGGATCTTCTGTAGCAAAACTCGATGAGAAAGGTCGTTTCGTCCTGCCTCAAGAAATGCGCTACGGACTTGTCGAAGATGGCAAATGTGAATTTGTCATCGGTCTTGGCCTTGGCGGTTGCCTGGCGATCTATAGAAAAAGCGCAATTGATCAAATTGTTCAGAAATTCCAGGAAAATCAGCACGTAGCAAGATTTCAGAAGTTTTTTACCCTCTTTTTTTCAACGCTTCATCAAACAGAGTGCGATAAAATAGGAAGAGTCTCTCTTCCTGCTAATTTAAAGAGCGCGATTGGAATTCAAAAAGAGATCGTCGTAGCGGGAGTCATGGATAAGATCGAGCTCTGGCCAAAAGATGTATATGACCGCAATTTACGCGCATTGCTTGAAGGCACCGAGCCAGGAATGGATTTGGCTAAAATGACCGAAGAGGCTTTTGCTTTATTGCATGATGAGCCCGCAGCGCCTACTCCTGCGCAAGCAGTGGAGTCGGTAATGAATCCGATCTACATGAATCCATGAGACCGCATCAATCTGTATTACTGTCGGAAGTGCTTCAGGGGTTTGACGGTGTATCTCTCAAAGTCTTTTTTGAAGGAACGGTGGGAGCCGGCGGACATGCGCGGGCCCTTTTAGAAAGCCACCCGGAGATTGAGCGCTATTTAGCGTGCGATCGAGATCCTAAGGCGCTCCAACTTGCAAAAGACTTTTTAGCTCCCTTTAGGGAAAAAGTGGAATGGATCCACGGCCCTTACGCAGATTTGACCCGATACCTTCGAGAGAAACGAATCGATGCAATCGATGGATTTTTGATCGATATTGGCATTTCTTCGATGCAAATCGATGAGAGAGAGAGGGGTTTTAGTTTTTTGGGCAATGCTCCATTAGATATGCGGATGGACCCGAATAATGAAATGACCGCCGAGCGGCTTGTCAATGAAACGCCCGAGGTAGAGTTGGCCAGGATCCTATATGAATATGGGGAAGAGCGTCGTTCCAGGAAGGTGGCGAAGGCAATTGTCGAGGCTCGAAGACGGCGCCGCATTCGGACCACAGGGGAGCTGGTGGACATTGTGAAGCCGGTGGCGACTCGAGGCAGGCTCCATCCGGCCACGCTTGTATTTCAAGCGCTGCGGATTGCTGTGAATGATGAACTCGGCCAGTTGCAGGAAGGGCTGAAGGCCGCGATGCAATGGGTCCGTCCCGGAGGGAGAATTGCCGCCATTTCATTTCATAGTCTCGAAGATCGGATTGTAAAAGAGTGTTTTAAAGGGGCTAAGGACACATTTTCGATTTTGACCAAAAAACCGATTGTCCCGACTCGAGAAGAAATGCGGGAAAATCCCCGTTCCCGGAGTGCGAAATTGCGCATAGTGGAGAAAAAAATGCCATGAAGAATCTGTTGTTGCGGCTTGGGTTATGTATTGCAGTATTCGGATCTTGTCTTTATTCTTATCTTGCATTGCAAAATGATCTCACGCAATTGAAAATACAGATTCCCGAGACGGAAAAAGAGATTGCTGCAATTCGAGAAGAAAATAAACGCTTGGCTTACGAAGTGGATCGTTTTCAAAGTCCTTCAAACCTGATGGAACTTGCCCATCGTCCGGAGTTCAGTTATTTGAAGCATCCTATGCTTAAAGAGATTTTGACTGTCCCTGAAGCTCTAGCCTCAAATGAAACGCCATAGACAGCCAACCTCTCCTGTAACTGCTTCCGACCGCCGCAGGCTGATTGGACTTAACGTATTTCTTTTTATTCTTTTCAGCACTCTTGCGATTCGATTTTATCAAATTCAGATCATTGAACACGACAGATGGGTTCGGCATGCATTGGCGCAGCATCAATACACTGCCTCTATTCCCTTTATGCGCGGCTCTTTTTACTCGAATACTTCGATTAAACAAGGACATCCGGAGGAGGAGCAGCCTTTTGTTATTGATGTTCCAAAATTCCATCTATTTATTGATCCGGCTTCCATTCCATCGGAAAAGAAGAAAGAGGTGGCCGATCAGCTCTTTGATCAGCTTAAGATCGGTTTAGATCAAAGAAATAAACTATTTCCGGAATTTGATCGGAAAAGCCGCAGCAGAAAGATTGCGGCTTGGCTCGATAGGGAAGAGCGGGTTCGCATTGAGAACTGGTGGAAGCCATTTGCAGCTTCCCACAAAATTCCACGCAACGCGATTTTTTTTTCCTCGGAATTTAAGCGCTCTTATCCCTTTGGAAGTTTGCTTGGGGCCGTTCTTCATACGGTGCAATTGGAAAAAGATCCGACAACAGGCCAGGGGCTTCCTACCGGTGGTTTGGAGATGCTTTTTAATTCCTATTTGGAAGGCAAGCCCGGGAAAAAAATTGTTGTTCGCTCTCCCAGACATCCCATTGATTCGGGAACTGTTCTGGAAGAGGCTGAAAATGGCGCCGATATCTATTTGACGGTCAATCATTATCTCCAAGCCATTGCAGAAACGGAACTGCAAAAGGGAGTGGAGGCCGTGAAGGGACTGGGAGGCTGGGCCGTGATGATGGATCCTTATTCGGGAGAGATCTTGGCCTTGGCTCAAACGCCTTCATTCGATCCAATGCATTACACAGCTTTTTTCAATGATCCCAAATTGCAGGAAGCGACAAAAGTAAAAGCTGTAACTGATTGCTATGAGCCGGGTTCGATTTTTAAGCCGATTACTTTAGCCGTTTGCATGAAAGCCAACGAGGAGCTGATCAAATTAGG
>DALYFE010000007.1:6600-16662 GCA_031972195.1 Chlamydiales bacterium
CCCGCCTCTTTTTACCAGCGATGAAAAGATTCCCTGTTCCAATGGATGGTTTCCCGGAAGGAGCGCTCCCTTGAAAGACGCTCGAGTCTACTCTTATCTGAATATGGATATGGCGGTGCAGAAATCTTCCAATATTTACATGGCCCGCATTGTCGACCGATTGATTAAGACAATGGGTGATGAGTGGTATCGGAATGCTTTGGAGTCGATTTTTGGTTTTGGCCAAAAGACGAACATTGAATTGCCGGCCGAAAATCCGGGGCTGCTCCCTACTCCCGGAAAAGTGCATCCAAACGGAAAGCTTGAATGGTCGCTCCCGACGCCATATTCTTTGGCAATCGGTCATAATATTCTGATTAACGGGGTGCAGATGGTGCGCGCTTATGCCATTTTGGCCAACGGCGGCAAGGCTGTGCAGCCGCATCTTGTTCGAAAGATTGTAAAAAACGGAAATGTATTAGCCGATTTTTCTTCCTATCAAGCTTCCGATCAGGTCTTAAGCCCTGAAATTTGCTCGGCTTTATTGCGCAGTTTGAAATTTCCCACAAAGGAAGGAGGGACCTCCAGGCGCGGAGATGTTCATGGCTATACGGAAGTGGGTAAATCCGGAACGAGCGAAAAAATTATTGGGGGCAGCTATTCAAAAGACCATAATATTTCGTCTTTTTTGGGATTTGTTCCTGCCGACAAGCCTCGCTTTGTATTGCTAATCTCGATCGATGATCCGGAAAAAAAATTAATCCCGGGAGTGGGCAGACAGCAGTTTGGAGGCGTTTGCGCCGCCCCGGTTTTTTCAGCAATCGCAAGCAGGGCTTTGGAATATTTAGGAGTCGCTCCGGACGATCCATATGGCTATCCTATGGGAGATCCTCGAAGAAATGTTCAGATGGCCGATTGGCATTCTGAAGTGCAGGCGCTAAAAGAGCTATATGAAAAATGGAATGTAATAAAATGAAGTTAAAAGAGTTAGTTAAAGGATTTTCTGAATTTAAGATTTTTGGAAGCAAGGAAATAGAAGTTACCGGGATCTCGGCCGACTCAAGAATCACCGCTCCCGGAAACCTTTTTATTGCAAAACGGGGATCCGTTTGCAACGGGGGAGATTTTATTGCAAAGGCAGTGGAAGCGGGCGCATCGGCAATCTTGACGTCCATTTACAATCCATTTTTAAAACTAACGCAAATTGTATGTGCATCTCCCGAACTTTTTGAAGCGAAAATCGCAGCTCGCTACTACCGCGATCCATCGCGCTCCCTTTGGGTGGCCGGAGTGACCGGTTCCAAAGGAAAAACGACGACTTCCTATTGTTTACGCCATCTTTTGCAATGTTCTAATAGGCCGTGCGGGCTTCTTAGCACCGTAGAGACGATCATTGGAGAGCGGTGTGTATCTTCCCTTTTGACGACGCATGATGCGATTTTGAATCAAAAGCTTCTTCGAGAAATGGTTGAGAGCCAATGTAAAGCGGCCGTCTTGGAAGTTTCTTCTCATGGAATTGCGCAAAGAAGAGTAGAGGAAATCCATTTTGATATTGCCCTCTTTACAAATCTATATCCGGATCATCTCGATTATCACAAAACGATCGAAGCTTATGCTTTAGAAAAGAAAAAACTATTTGCAATGGCCCCCATTGGCATCTATAACGCCGATAGCTCCTGGACTCCATTCATGAGAGACGGACGTCCGGGGTTGACTTTTGGAATTGACGCGGATGCGGATATTCGCGCGGAAGAAATTCATTTTCACCCGCAGGGAACCTCTTTTAGGGTGCAAAAAGAACTCTTTCGAACTCCCTTTTTCGGAAAGCATAATGTATCGAATGTACTGGGAGCGATTGCCGTCGGCGTTCACTTAGGTTTATCTCTTTCTCATTTGGCTGAGATCTTTGCAAACGTTCCTCCTGTGCCCGGCCGATTAGAGCCTGTTTGCAATGATCTTGGTATTCGAGTCCTGATCGATTATGCGCATACGGGAGAGGCGTTGGAAACGGTTTTGAAAGCGCTTCGAGAAACTGCTCCAAAAAAAATGATCGTGGTATTTGGGTGCGGAGGGGGAAGAGATCCTGCCCGCAGGCCTGCAATGGGCTTGGCTGCATCCCAATGGGCAGATCTTCTCGTGATTACCAATGACAACCCCAGAAATGAAGATCCTCACGAAATTTGCAAACAGATTTTGAGCGGCTGCAAGGAAAAGACCCCATGGATTGTAGAGATGGACAGAAGATCCGCCATTGAGAGGGCTGTTGATCTTGCGGAAAAAGGAGATCTGATCCTTATCGCAGGGAAGGGACACGAGAAAATGCAAATCCTGTCCGGTCAAGGCATTCCATTTGATGACAAAGAGATTGCAAAACAGGCCTTGCAAAACAGGCAAAGTTCTGTCACTCTGTAGGAACTCTCCTCTAGGAGGAGAGAGATTCTCCGCTCCGGTAATGGACGGCAATTTCTTTAGCCGCAGCTTGGATAGCTCGCTTCATCCGGCCTTAAAGGGCCAAGATGAACTTAAGCTGCCCGTTCAAGGATCGGAAAAACGGTGTTTTTAACCATTTGAATCGAACATGCGCATTTTATTTTTTTTTGGGCCAAGTGCAGCGCCAATAAAGCGGATTTTTCTACTCTCCTTACTACTTTCCGGTTGTTTGTTTGGCAATGAGAAACATTTTCCCATTGCCAGTTCCGTGAACGTAGGAACAGGTCCAACCATTGTGATAGACCCGGGGCATGGAGGAAGAGATCATGGAGCGCGCGGCCAAAAGCCATTTTGCGAGGAAAAGCGCATTTGTCTGCAAACAGCGCGCCTTGTGAAAAAGTATCTCGATCAGCTGGGCTACCATGTAATTATGACTCGAGATACGGATGCGTTCATCCCTCTTGCCCGCAGAGTTGAGATTGCCAAGCAAGCCGATTCCCAGCTTTTTGTCAGCATTCACTTTAATTCCTGCAAGATACCGACAGTGCAAGGAGTGGAGGTGTGGTTTCACGATTCAAAAGAGCAAGCCAAGCGGGCAAGCGCATCGAAGTTTCTTGCCGATTCGATCCTCACTCGAGTGCTCCGCAGAACTTTGGCCAATTCCCGAGGGGTGAAAAAAGGCAATTTTTATGTGATTCGGGAAACTTCAATGCCGGCGGTCATTGTTGAGGGAGGTTTCATTTCCCATCCCACAGAGCGTGCGAATTTAAAACAGCTTGAGTATCAGGAAAAGATTGCCCGAGGCGTAGCAGACGGCATCGATTTTTATTTTCGTAAAAAATGATCGCTGAATCTTAATTCGAAAGAGATTTACTCAAATTAGAAATACTTTCTTGCGGAGAGAAAAGCCTGGATGCTGTCCATTTTCCAAAATCATCGATTTGGAAATGGGCGATTTCGCAATTTTTGATGGTCCATTCATACCGCTCAATTCCCATTAAACAGCAAAGCGCCCAATGAACGCCTCCATGGGCTATAATAAGCGCAGGTCCGGGCAGAGAAAGAGCTTGGTTGATCCCATCTTGTACGCGGTCCATAAAGACGCGCGCCTCGCCTTGAGGAGGCAGAGGGGAATACATTCCCAAAGATGCCATTTCTCTCCAAATTTTAAGAGAGCATTCTCCAAGATTTTCTATATCATGGTGGGGAACTTGGAGTCCGGATGCAGCCAATATTTTGGTCTGCTGAGCTCGTTTCATTGGACTTACGCAGATGGTTTGGATTGGCAGGCGGGCGATGATCGGTTCTGCAGACAGCGCCTGCATCGTTCCGGTTTGATTTAAGGGAACATCTCCATGATGATCGCCTTTTTCCTGGCCTTCCAAGAGATTATGATCCGTTTGCCCGTGTCGGATAAAGTAAAATTCTTTTTTCAAAAGCATTGTTTTCCTTTCTCTTAATTCGTCCTCGGCGGGGATCGAACCCGCGGCCTGTCGCTTAGGAGGCGACCGCTCTATCCACTGAGCTACGAGAACATACGAGACTGACCACAAACTTCGTTTCAGTCGATTTTGCGGTTCTTTTGAACCGCTTTTCGACTTCAAAAATTGGGGGCAATATACGAAAGTTGATATTGCTCCCAAATTTTGAATCGAAAACTCGGTCAAAATAATCCACAAAAGCAACGAAACCGAGGTTTGTGGTCAATCTCTAAGAGGGCCTTCATTTTAAAGCACAATTCGCTTACTCTCAAGTGAAAAATAAGAGGAGTTCTATGCAAGCGGATATTGGATTGATCGGACTGGCTGTAATGGGGCAAAATTTAGTTTTGAATATGGCCGATCATGGTTTTACAGTCGCGGTATTCAATCGAACGGTTTCTAAGGTCGATGATTTTTGCAAAGGACCTGCCAAAGGGAAAAAGATTATAGGCGCTCGGGACATTAAAGAATTCATTGCCTCTTTAAAAAGACCGCGCCGCGTTATGCTGATGGTCAAAGCGGGCGATGCCGTTGATGAATTCATCGATCAGATTCTTCCTTTTCTTGAACAGGGCGACATTGTAATCGATGGGGGAAACAGTCATTTTCCCGATAGCCAAAGACGCTATGAAGCGCTCAAGACAAAAGGAATCCTCTTTGTCGGCGCCGGGATTTCCGGGGGAGAAGAGGGCGCGAGAAATGGCCCTTCGATTATGCCGGGAGGCAACCCGGAGGCATGGCCTCATGTGAAACCGATTTTTCAAGCAATTGCCGCCAAATCTGAAGATGGTGCGCCTTGCTGCGATTGGGTGGGAGAGGGAGGCGCAGGCCACTACGTCAAAATGGTCCATAATGGCATCGAATATGGAGATATGCAGCTGATTTGCGAAGCCTATGATCTTTTACGAAAAGGCGCTCATGCTTCACACCAAGAATTGCATACGATATTCACTCAATGGAACCAGGGGCCCCTCAATAGTTATTTAATTGAGATCACTGCGGACATCTTTACAAAGCTCGATGCGGATGGAAAGCCTTTATTGGAGAAAATCCTGGATATCGCAGGTCAAAAGGGAACGGGTAAGTGGACCGGGATTGATGCGCTGGACCGCGGTATGCCGCTTACACTCATTGGGGAAGCTGTTTTCGCCAGGTGCCTTTCTTCATTGAAAGAAGAAAGACTCGAAATGAGCCGTCATTACAAGCCGTCGCCGTACAACGCTGCAAACGGAAAAGAACTGATAGGAATGATTGCACAAGCTTTGTATGCATCGAAGATCATCAGTTATGCGCAAGGGTTTATGCTCATGCGCAGCGCTTCTGAAGAAAACAAATGGAAACTCAATTTTGGATCGATTGCGCTAATGTGGCGCGGCGGCTGTATTATTCGCAGCAGGCTTTTGGGCAAGATCAAGCAGGCATACGACCAAAATCCAAAGCTGTCCACTCTTTTATTAGATCCTTTTTTCATTGGAGAAATCACTCAAACCGTTTCTTCCTGGAGAAAAGTGGTTGCAGAAGGGGTGTTGATGGGTGTTCCGCTGCCTTGCTTTACTACGGCGCTATCTTTTTTTGATGGATATCGCAGTGCGACTCTGCCCGCGAATCTCTTGCAGGCTCAAAGAGACTATTTTGGCGCCCACACCTACGAACGTATCGATAAACCCCGCGGCCAATTCTTTCATACGAATTGGACCGGAAAGGGAGGCGATGTAAGTTCGAGTACTTATTCCGTCTGATATAGCGCTATGCAATTAGGAACTAGATTTCTTGGGCAAGTTTGTGTAGCTCTTCGGCCGTGAATCGGTGTGTTGCAGTCAGTCGATTTTGACCCGATTGATTTTGACCAAAGAATCTCGCATGCATTGCAACTGCATTCGGATTGGAGATAACGCCGTAATCGCCTTGGGAGAGCGTCTCTTGATAGTCTTCGTGAACTCCAAGCACGCCTAGCCAGGTGTCGACGATGATCGCATCCTTGCCCCAGCTTTCCGGATCGCTTAAATCGCCTTTACGATTCACAATAGTGAATGCATGTCCGCCATTTCCAATCAATTCAATCTCTGAATTCCATGTTCCACCCGAGCGAATATGAGCCACGACTTTTGCAATGACTGCGGCCGCCATGTGATCGCATTGTCCGGATCGGTTGTTTAATAGATCTTGTCCGAGCCTAACGATTTCTTCCGGGGTTTTTTCATAACTTTTTTGTTTTGCGTTTGCGCGCAGACCTGCTGCAAGCATTGACAGGGAGCCTGCCTTGGTTGCAAGTTCATTGACATAGCGGCCCTTTGCTGCAGTAAATTCATATGCATTTGCATCTCCAATGACCGGTTTTAATTCGACGATTTCCCGGGATAGGTTGCGTATTGTGGTCAAATCCTGATTTTCTTGATTTGGAGATAGGTAATAGTGGAGAGCGCTGACTCCGATAATTCCTGCTGCAATGCCTGCAGCTAGATAAAGATTGTTTGCTGCCGCTATGGTAATTGCTTGCTGAATATACGGATTTGTTGCAAGACCTGAATATGTTTCGTTTAAGTATTGATATAGGCTGTTCATCTTTGACCGATTTAGTTATTTATTCGAAATAAATTATATCATTTTGTTTTTATTAAATGAATTTTTGTTTTGTTTTTGGGATTTTATTGCTGTGAACTTATCCTAATAAAAAGTTTCGGTCGAAAAATCGACAGAAGATGAATGAGCGGCTCGACTTGAGAGCTCTGTCCTAAGGTGAGATTATTATTGAAAAATATTTTTATTTTGTGTAATTCATATATCTGTCCCCCCAAAAAGAGATCGGTAATGAAACACAAGGCAAGAGGCGTTTTTGTTATTCTTAATGAAAAAGGGCTGCATACGCGTCCCTCCACTGAGCTTGTCAGATTGGCGGCAAAATATCGTTCTCAAATTCAGCTCTCTTATAGAAGCTATGTTGTGAATGCAAAATCGCTGCTTGGAATTTTGATGCTCGCTGCCGAGAGGGGGGCGAAAATTGTCATCGATGCCATCGGAGAGGACGCAGAAGATGCTGTTCGAGGGATTTTGCAATTGGCGCAATCTCGATTTTATGTGAAATATTAGAATCCGTTAACAGCTTTTTAGTCCCCGCAATTTTTTTTCTATCGAGTTTTTCTTGACGAAAAGGGGCATAAAAAGAAATCTTGATTCTTTTGCTCAACAAATGAGGGTATATGGATTCTTCTCCGGACTGGGTTGTTATTGTTATTGCAGCGTTGCTTAATATGGGCATTGGCTTTGTGTGGTATTCAAAATGGCTTTTTGGCCCCACATGGATGAAGCTTGCCGACGTGAAAGGAAAGAAGGTAAAGACAGATAAGCTTGCTATTTTTTGGGGGTTTGTCGTGGCTTTGGTGATCGCCTATTTCCTCGAACTGTTCGAAAGGAATTTAGCCATTACGACTGTGTCGGACGGGATGTTTCTTGGATTTTGCATTTGGCTTGGCTTTGTGGCTACGACACAGATTTCCTGCGTCATCTGGCATAGAAAGCCCTGGCAGCTGTTTGCCATCAATACGGGCTGCAAGCTGCTCACCTTTCTCGTAATGGGCGGTGTAATCGGTTCGTAAGCTTAAAAGAGCCGTATTAAAGTCCGGCGTCTTTGGTTTTAAGAAGTTTTGTTTGGGCCAAGTTTTTCAGCTTGCCCAAACAAATTGCATCGGCCGCAGGGTCAATTACTCAGGCGATTCGAGAAAAAAATAGACAAAGTAGCATAATGGTCTTCTCGATTGACAGACATTCGAGCTCGGTTTACATAGAAAATTAGAGGAATAATCAAAGGAAGGATCATGCCATCTCCAGAGGCCGTCCCTGTAAAAATACAAAGATTGTTAATCATCACCTCTTCAGGAGGCGGAGGCTTGCTTCAAGCAGCAAATGCCAAGGAGCAAGAAGCTCGAGCAAAAAATCCGGATATCATTGTCATTCGAAAAGATTTGCTCAAAGATTGGATGGGAGAAGTTTTTGGCAGTTTTTGTTCAGAGAAATGGAACAGAGCGCAAATCAAAGGAGACGTTGCGGCCCTTCGGTTTTTTATCGCCTCTCAATACTTCTTTGATTATCTTTGCTGGCCCTATTTGTTTATTTGCGCTGTATATGCGCTTTTTAAAGAAGATGTGGATCATGTAATCGACACACAGCCGATTGGAACATCGGCAATTCTAAAAGCATTGCGCATTTATAACTGGATGCGTAGTAAAAAGGTGCATCTTCAGAAGATTTTGGTTGATCTTCCTACAAAGTCAGCCACTCATTTTTTCCGCCCAATCAAGCGGTTGACTAAGAACGATCGGGTATGGCTTCAATTAACGACGATCGCTCCGCTATTGGAAGAAGGGCAGAGTGCTGAAAACTTTTGGCAGACGAATTGCAATCTTTCCGAAAAGGAAATCCATTATGAAGATGTGTATGTTCGGCAATCATTTAGAAAATATCAAAATCGGCCCAGGACGAAGACGGAGCAGTTGATTGTCTTACGCTATAAAAATGAAGAAGAGCTCTATTTAATGCAAAAAACGTATGCCAAAAGCATATTGCAGGACGTTATTGTAAAGGAAGGAGAGGTTCATTTTTCTATTCCTTCTGAGAGCCGGATGATTACAATTCTTTTAGGTTCCCAGCCCGCGAATGAAGCTACTTTTAACTATGTAAAAAAATTCATTGAAATTGCGCAAGAGTCAAGTAGTTCCAAACAACCATGCTATCTTTTTGTGTTCTGTTCCGAGCATATTCCAGGCCAGCATAGTTTGTTTCATAAGGTGTTCGAGTATGTGGACCAAATGAAAAACTATCCTTCTTCGTTGGTCGTGGTGCCGTTTTCTTTTCAAAACGATGATGTGATCGCTCCATTATTTTATCGCAGCGATTTGACTTGCACCCGTTCCGGCGGGCAGACTGCGATGGAATTAATTTGTGTCAGTTCGGGAGAGATATGGATCCATTCAGAGACAAAACAAGATCCAAATCAGAAAGAGGAGCTTTCCCTGGAGCAGCTTTTGGAGGGAATTCCCGGCTGGGAAGCTGCGAATGCACTCTACTTGCAAAAAATTCGCGGGGGAAGCGTTGTCACGCCTGAGACGTTTGCACCGAAGGCCCGTCGATTTTTTCACACAGCTGAAGAAAGAGATCATTCCAAGCTCGTTTCCGGACCAATTCGACAAGAAATGGAACTGGAACATGCAGCGTTTCAGCGAAATCCTTAAGATGGGGTTCTAGATTCTTTTTAGAACTCTCTCGATTGAGGCGATGTCCAAAGCCTTCTGCGATTCCGTTGCCGTTCATGAATACAAGTCGTTTGATCGAGTTGTTGAAAATCCGTTTGATCCGAGCTCTGAGGTCGTCATCAGTCATCGCGACATGGATAAAGAGCAAAGGATGAATATGATCGATGGTGTTTCCAATCGAAATCAAGCGGGCCGCTTTCAGTCCTAGCGTCATCAAACTTGCATTATCCAAAGTAGAGATGAGATCTGCGATATGCTGTTTATCAATGGAAGAACATTCGAAGGAAATTTTTTGAGGTTTTGAATCTATGCTGAAACAGCCGGAAAAATGAGTATTCGATAGGACCGGCGTTGCAGCAGATTTTGTTCTATCGCTTGCGCTTTGTTTGCGGACAAAGCTGCCTTTGCGAGGATACAAAACTTTTGCAGTTCCTTTGTCAATTTCTCCGTTTTTCGAGGCGTTTTCATATATTTGCATTTAAATAAATAATTCCGATTACTGAATTAGAAAACGGACAAGATCTTCCCAATTGCGCGATTGAAAATAAGGTTGGATTTCGTCGATAGAGACGCCGATTTCTTCTGAAAATTCAGGCAGATATTTTTCCACATTGTTTTTTTCCATTTCCCGGCTCAGGCTAGGCCCCAACCCATCTATGAATGCATTCCGTTTGAAATAATCATCGAAGATGGATAGAAGGCATGTTTTTTTCCGTTCCGAAGCGACAGCCACTGCTAGAAATTTAATAGGATGCACATGGTTGATCTGCGCGCCCAAATACTTGAGGTGATCCTGTTTTAGAAGCAAAGAAAATTTCCCATTTTCCCCAATGGTTACAATGAGCTCTTCGATGCAGGCTTTATCTTGATCAGTACACACTAAGTCTGTATAAGGGATGTTTGCTTCAGGATTTACGGGGATTTTA
>DALYFE010000007.1:16672-25696 GCA_031972195.1 Chlamydiales bacterium
GATTTTAATCATCGCAGCGAAATTCAAGGAACGAAATTTTACAAATGCGTGATAGGCTGGTGGGGGAGGAAAGTCTTGCATGAAACCTCTAATAAATTTTTATCATTACTCTATTTTAAGAAAAATATTTACCGCTACAAAAATCGACAGGGTTTGGGATTCTGCGTCTAAATACGTTGTCTTATTGCTTCTTGTATCTGCAGCAGCAGGCATTGGCAAGGCGTGGCATTGGGCGAAGGATGGATTTACGATTCGTAGGATTGGCGTATTTCGTGTAGGAGATACAGCGCCTTGCCAATTAAGCGTTGAATCAGAAGCTGCCTTGGGACAAAAATATTATTATTTGAGCAGAGGACATCAATGCTACGCATTTGTTAGCGAGGATGGACGCTATATTTTGAAATTGCCTCGATACGATTTATACGATCCCCCTTTTTGGATGCGGGTTTGTCCGTTTCCCTTCGTCGAGAGAATTCGCAATGCGTTTGTAGCGGACAAACAAAAAAGGCTTCGATTTTTGCTTGGCAGTTTCAAAATTGCCTTTGAGGAATTGAGGGAAGAAACGGCGCTCCTTTATTCTCATTTAGGGAAAACGGATCATTTGCATAAAACTGCCTTGATTCAAGATCGGATAGGCCGCACTTATTCGATTGATCTGGACCAAACAAGTTTTTTATTGCAAACGTATCAGCCGTTGATGATGCCTGTATGCCAAAGCTTCGTCTTGTCCGGGGATCGAAAAAAAGCAAAAGAGATTTTAAGCGCTTTTGTCGATTTGATCGCGCTTCGCGCAAAGAAGGGAATTTTTAATAAGGATCCTTCTTTTTTCCGTAATTTCGGAATGAATGGCTCTAAGGGCGTCCAGATTGATATAGGCAGTTTTTATCGTGCGCAATCGGGAACGTTTGCCGATTCTTTTTCTCAAACTGCCGGCCATGTAACAGAGTGGTTGGCTCGATTGGACCCGGAGATGGCATCATGGTTTGATCTTCAGGTGGAACAAATCTTGGCGGAGAATAGTGTGTGCGAGTAAAAAATATCGCGTTTTTTTTCTTATTTGTTTCGAGCGCTCTTTTTATCCCATTGGGATTGAAAAACCTAAATTATGGGTTTAAAATTGCAAAGCTCCATGTGCATCTTCCAAATAACCCGGAATGGGAGATTGCATCGGAACTTTCTAAAGACGCATTGCATGGAATTTTATCAAAGCGATTTCGGTTCCTTGGCAAAGGAGCTCAGTGTTATGCATTTGTCAGCGAAGATGACCAATATGTGTTGAAGTTGTTTCGCTTTGATCGGAAGAAGAAAAAAGCGCTTCCTCAAAAAAAGGCCTATCGATTTTTGTCAGCTTGTAAACTGGGATACGAATTGGCTCGAAATGAAACAGCTCTTGTTTATTTGCATCTGAATTTGACCTCAGGAATGCTTCCGATTCTAAACGCTCGAGCTCCTAATGGACGTCCCTTCAGCCTTCCTCTTGATTCATACCGGTTTGCTATTCAAAAAAAGGCAGAGCTCCTCGAAAAGTCTCTTTTTGCAGCGCTTTCGCAGGGCGTTTTAGAGCAAAGAATCGACGCGATTGCCAATCTTTTAGAGAGCAGGTCAGCAAAAGGAATCGGAAATAGCGACCCGAATCTTTGGCGCAATTTCGGGTTTGTTGGAGACGAAGCTGTTGAGATTGATTTTGGTAACTATAAAGTCCGTTCGGACCTTTTGAATGAAGAGGCGCAAAGGCAAGAATTGAAACGATATCTGATCCCTTTAAGAAGCTGGGTTGCAGACCGCTCTCCCGAGAGTCTTCCCTATTTTGATGAGAGGACTGCGCTTTGGATGAGAGCATAAGATGAGATGGGTCAAGATCTCCCTATTTGCATTCTTGTCTTCGGCTGCAGTGTATTTCTTTTGTATTGATTCTTTTTCCGTCAAAGCCGTTTCAGGTCCGCTTTTTGCTGAAAACACCCGGCATGTAGGAAAAGACGAGCTTCAAGCTTTGTCTCAGCCGTATCGGTATTTAGGCAAAGGAAGGCAGGCATTTGTGTTTGCCAGCCAAGATGGCCGCTGGGTGCTCAAATTTTTTAATCAGAAGTATCATCGAATGCCTATTTACGCGGCTTGGATAGAAAAAGAGAGGCTGAAAAGAGAAAAGAGGAAACAATTTTATCTCCAAAGCTACCAAATTGCCATTGATGCCCTGAAAGAAGAGACGGGTCTTTTTTATCTTCATTTTGGCCCATCTTCTGAAGTCTTGCCTTCAGTTTCCCTTACGGACCGGATAGGGAGAGAGCATCGGGTTGATTTAAATCAAATTCCCTTTGTTTTGCAAAAAAAGACAAATCCCTTTTATCCAATGCTCGATGTGGATTTTCTTGAGTCCGGCATTGAACAATTTGTCTCTTTGATCGGTAAAAGGATCTCAAAAAACATTGCAGATTCCGATCACGATGTAGAGCACAATTTTGGGGTTTGTGAAGGAAAAGTCATCCATATCGATCCCGGCAGGCTTCACATTGATGAGAGCTTGCAAGAGCCTAAGCGGTTAAGGCACGAATGGTGGAGCGCAACCCATCGATTCCGAAAATGGTTGGAACAAGAGCATCCGGGCAGTGTTGCATTTTTTGATGAATGCGTACAAAAACAGATGCTGTCTTTATCCCAAAATCACTCCTGCGAAGGTGTTGAACGGGAAGCTCGTTTCAACGACAGTCTCTAGGCTTCCCGTTCAAGAGTTCAATTTTTCTCGTTTCTTTTATTTTTGCATCTCGTTAATAATTAAAAAATTACGATTTATTTAATTAATTGGTTAAAAAATACTAAAAGTAATTAAAATAACTTGTTATAATAATAACTAGTTATTAAAAACGAGGTTTTTTTATGTCTTCTTTGAGTGTTGATTCTAAATTAGCGCAACCCATTGCTTCTGTTGCTCCCGAAACCAAAGTTCGTGCAATAGTTCAGGTCCCTGTTCCTATTGATGTTACAGGTCAATTGACAGAAGAAAATCTCAAGCATCAGTTTCTTTTTTCCTGTGAAGAACGCTATTCGGCAATCGCCACTACGGAAGCTTTATATAAAGTGATCAATAGCACATTGCCAATATTCGGAATTTCTCAATTTAAAGTTTCCAAAGATGATTTTCATGAATGCGTAAAAAACTCTTATGACGCTTTTGTAGATTCATCGAATTTCAAAAGAGGAGACTATTTGGTTCTAGAGTTGGTGATTAAGAGGGGAGAGAATTTTGTTAAAGTGAAATTAAAAGACAATGGAACCGGCTTTTTGACAAAACAAAAAGGGGAACGATTTAAACCTACCGACGAATTCCTTCCTTTTTCAGAATATGCAAAAAAGAAAAAAGACAAAACGCACTTCGGCGGAATTAAGGATGGAGTCTATTTCATGGTTAAGAGTGCAGACCAGAACCGGATCGAAGTGGATTTCAAAAATAGAAAAAAAGGTGGAGCTGCAGTGTCCTGGACATTCGCAGGGTAAGCCTAAGCTGCCCGTTCAATGCTCGAAATTTCTTTATTTTCTTGTGCGTTAGAGATGGAATCATTATAAACATGAGTCCATGTATGAAAAAATTCTTCGCTACTTTCGTGAAGATCTTTGGAATTTTCCCTTAAGCCAAGAGAGGGGGTTCCGTCATTTTTTTTTCAAAGCGCTACGTATCTTTTCTTTAGCAATACGAGGGTTTTTTCGAGATCGCTGCGCTTTGCATGCTTCTTCTTTAACATACTACACCGTCATGGCAAGCGTGCCGACCCTTGCGATCGCATTCGCTATTTCCGGAGCATTTGGATACCACGATGATTTGCGAGACCGGCTGCTTCAACACTTTGCTCAAAACCGAGATGTCCTGGAAATCTTATTTTCTTTTGTCGATCGAATGATCGATCAGGCAAAAGGAGGCTTGATTGCAGGAGTTGGATTGCTGATTTTGTTTTGGAGCGTCCTCCAGCTGTTAAGCAATTTAGAACATGCGATGAACGAGGTTTGGAAGGTAAAAAGACTGCGTACGTGGCGCCGTATTTTCAGCGATTATTTTGCCTTGATGCTGTTAGGTCCTTTGTTTTTTGTGATTGCAAGCAGTACGGCTGTTTTTTTAGTCGATAAGCTGTCTATGGGAGTCCACGAGCTGAACCTCCATGTGTTTTTATCCGGCCTATTGCTGTTTATCATTCGATTGACGCCTTACTGCCTTTTTTGGTTTTTATTTGCATTCATCTATCTGTTCATGCCAAACACCAAAGTTTCTTTTTCGTCTGCTTTTTTAGGCGGGGTGATCGGCGGATCCACCTATGTGATTGTTCAATGGGCTTATCTTGTATTTCAATTTGGCGTATCCCGTTACGGCGCCATTTATGGCAGTTTTGCTGCGCTGCCTCTATTTTTAATTTGGATTCAGGTCAGCTGGTTTCTTCTTTTATTTGGAGCCGAGATCACTTATGCGGATCAGATGTTGGAACAACATGAGTTTGAAGAATTTTCAAAAAAAATCAGTCCCGGCTACAAAAAACTGCTGAGCCTTTTGGCAGTCCATAAAGCTGTTTTAAGATTTTTGCATGAAGAGCCTCCGCTGACCTGTGAGCTCTTTTCGAGGGTATATAAAGTGCCTTTTACTCTCGCTTCCGATATTTTTGATGAGTTGGTTTCGGCTTCCATTTTTATTCAGACTCCAAATGGCTTTTTATTGACAAGATCAGCCGACCAACTTCGCGTTTCCGATGTTCTTGAAGCATTGATGAATCGAGGGATCTCCGATTTTTCCTTCATCAGTCCCGAACAGTTAGCCCCTTTTCGGACAATGCTCGATGATTTCTATGCGTATATGCGCACCTCTTCACAGAATCAACTGCTCTGCCATGTATCCGATCCGATTTGAACCTCTTTATCAATCCTATGTTTGGGGAGGCGATCGGATCTTAAAAAAATTCAACCGTTCGCTTTCTTCGAGCGTTTGCGCAGAATCGTGGGAGATTGCCGATCGGAATGAAGGGGTGAGTCGAATTGCAAATGGTCCCTGGATGGGATATGACTTGAATGCCCTGGTTGTTGCATTGCAAGAGCGTCTTTTGGGAACAGGGCGCTTCAGTGAGCGATTCCCGCTTCTTGTGAAGCTCCTTGACGCCAAAGAAAATTTAAGCGTTCAAGTCCATCCTGATGAAAAGGTCGCCTCTCTTTTGGGAGGAGAACCTAAAACAGAATCATGGGTTATTTTGGAAAATGGGATCGTTTATGCAGGATTGCAGCAGGGGACTACCCAAGATTGTTTTCAAAAGGCGCTGAAAGAAGGGAATCCTGAATCTCTTTTGCAAAAAATATCCGTTGAAGCAGGAGATGCAATGTACATTCCTGCGGGTCGTATTCATGCGATTGGTTCAGGATGTCTTTTGTTAGAAGTACAGCAGAACTCCAATACGACCTATCGGCTCTATGATTGGGGTAGGGTTGGCAGGGATTTGCATTTTGAAAAAGCTTTTGCATCAGTCCATTGGCAAGACCAGACTTCCTCAGTGGCTGCGCCTCGGCGAATTTCAGCAGACGAACATCATATTTTAGATGGATTGATCCAATCCCTTTATTTTTTAATCGATCGGATTCAGATCATCGATCGTTGGAATATCCCGATAAATCCAAATACATTTCAGATTTTCTTCTTTTTAAGCGGAGAAGGAACTATTCAAGTAGATCAGACCGTCGAACCGTTTTCCCTCGGTTCAACTTATTTAGTTCCTGCGGCCTCTCAATTTATTGGGATAGAAGGCCGCTGTCAAATCATTCGCATCTGTTTGTCTTAATAGATTTTAATATGCGTATTTTGTTTTGTTGTAATTAAGTAAAATATTGAATATAATTAATATTTAATATTGTAAAAAAGGACTTTATTATGAATGGGATAGACCCTGATAGCGATGTGCCGGATTCTTGGGAAAATATTGATATTGAAGATCTTGCGCAACCTGTCTTTTCAGAAATAAGAACATCATCTCCAAGATTAGAAGTATCGAGTCACGGGCAAAGCGTGGTTGAGTGGGATTTGTTTGAAAATGCATTGAAGATAGGCGAGAGCCATTCGGAAGCTCAATCCGATCTGTGGCCGAGTGACAAAATTGTGATTTCCGGAAATGGAGCGGATCATGATCTGTTTTTTGCGAATCAAATGATCCATCAGAAATATACAAAAAAACATGCTTGGGGCTTCGAAGAAGGCAATATTATTAACGGGGAATATATTGTTAGTAAAAGAATCTATCCTAGTTCCCGTGTTGAAGAAGGTTCCTTTGTTTTTGGAAAGCTTCATGGAAAAGGTAGAATCACTTTTTCCGGCGGTGAAATTCATGAAGGGATATTCGAAAACGGAAAGCTCCATGGCGATGGATGCATTCGTTATCCGGACGGCCGAAAAGAAGAGGGATCATTCAGGAATGGAGAGCTTCATGGGGACGGTAAAAGAACCTTTTCTGACGGCGAAGTGCATGAGGGGGTATTTGAGGACGGATACCTTAATGGCAAAGGATCTATTCAGTGTTCTAACGGTCGAAGAGAGGAAGGGATATTTAGAATGAGAGTTCTTAATGGGGAGGGTAAAATGACCTTTCCTGACGGTCGGAAGTTAGAGGGGATGTTTGAGAATGGCCTCCTTCATGGAATGGGAAAAAAAACCTTTTCCAGTGGAGAAATCCATGAAGGGATGTTCGAGGATGAAGAGCTCTCCGGTAAAGGGTGTGTGATCTGCCCTAATGGTCGAAAATTAGAAGGGATGTTTAGGAAAGGAGACCTTCATGGAAAGGGTAAAAAAACGTATCCGGATGGAGGGATCAGCGAAGGGATGTTTTTCAATGGATATAGAGTAGATAGCAATCTTTCGGAAATAGGAAGCATTCAGTTTTTTCTCCAATTGTTTGAGTTGACTGAAGGCGCTAGAGATTTGGGAGATCCTTTAGGAATTGTCATAGATTTTTTAGAACAAGATGGGTTTAAAGCATTTACCGGACCGTTAAGGGAAGTCCATGAACGTTTGCGAATCCTTGAAGAACATTTAGATAAGGAAGCGGAAAAGATTTATTTCGAATTAACGGAAAAGGGACGCTCTAAATTATTGGCATATGGTTTTAAGGGACATGCTATGGGACTCAATCTTGTGCCGGATGCTGAAGGAAAGTTCATTTACTGTGAAATTTTCAATTCGGGAAATGGCTTGCGATATCATGAGGAAGATGAAGGATCGGGAAAATATCAGACTCTTTTGCTAGTAAAAGTTCCGATAGAACACTTTAATAAAAATCTTATCGAATCGCTTTTAAATTATCGGAATTTTGAAAATGCATTGGAAGCATATGATGTAATGCTTGGGCTTCCTGAAGCTGTACAGATTCTCTTAAGTCCGGAAAATGTTGTTTGGCAAAGAGAGCAGCACACCGGCAATTGTACTCTTGAATGGATCTTTGCTTATTTAAAAAATAAGATATCAGAGAGTGATTATTATGAAATGCGTTTCCGGTTATTTAAAAAATGCATAGAAGAAGTGCAAAAAACGGAAGAAGGACGCAGATTGTTGAACAAGCATTCAGAGAAAGTTTTCGAAAAATTGGAGCGCAAGGAGCAACGCTGCCTTTCTGAGCCGATCGTTCGTTGATTGGTCGAAATCATCTAAGAGACAATCATCGACTGAAATTTAATTCAGAGATTGTCTCTAAGAAGCTGTCTTAAAACCATGTGTCGTCGCTTTTTGTGATTATTTTGGCCTATTTTCGATCTAAATTATGGGGGCAATATACCTCATGTCGATATAGCCCCCGTAATTTGGAGTCGAAAATCGGTTCAAAAGAACACGAAAATCGACTGATACCTGGTTTTAAGACAGCTTCTAAGAAGGTGTGAAAATTTGTTAACAGCTGAAGTCCCTGCAATTGGCTCAGGTTCTAATCCACTCGGCGACCTTATCCACCACTCGGGGAGAAAATAATAAAGTCATATGCCCGATGTCCTCAACCAAGTATTCTTTTTCCGGATGCATCCCGATCAATGCTGACCCATGGGGAAAAATCAATTGATCGACCTTAGATGCAATATGATAAAAATGAATGCGGCGATTGTTGGCAATTTCTTGTTGAAGGTCCTCGATCAACGGTGATCCGGGACGCATTTCCTTTCCGTTTGGCCCAAGGGCAATTTTCGCCACATGCGTACCGTTCAAAGGAGAGCCAATCGTAATCACATCAAGGACTTTATCTTCCGGAGCCAATTTTGCAGCATACCAGGAGCTTACAAGGCCTCCCATGGAGTGGCCGATCAGTACAAGATCATCTCGGCCTGTTTTCTGACGGATTTCTTCACTTTTTTCCGCCACCTGCGCTGCATAATCTCGAATAGAACGAAATGGATGGGTGAGATTGAGAGTATAAATCGGTCCAAATCCCAATCGGCCCAGCTCTCTTTTGAAAAACATCCAAGCCGAACTGTCATGAAGATATCCATGGATCAAAAGAATGGGCCGTCCATCGGATGCGCCTGAAGAAATCCCTTGGTTCGTTAAATATCCAATCGGCCTCATGAAAAAAGTAATCAAAACAGAAAACCCTTCAAACACCATGGAATGGATCCATCGGATGGCTTTTTGAACTTTTAAAGGAAGGGAATCGGAAAAATCATTCAAGGATTTCACCACTCCTAAAATAGCCAGACCAATGGTCAGGACAAGAAAAACCATTGATAAAGAAGGATAAAAGTGAAATGCCGCTAAATAAAAACCGGAAGCAAAAATCGATCCGATTAAGAAAAAAATCCCGAAGACACCCTTTGACAAAGCCGCCATATCCGCCTCATATAGTATCGCTAGTGTCGGTGTATACTATTGAAAAATGATTAAAATCAATCTTTAGCGGATTGAAGCTTCTTCGCCTTCAATATAGATCTGCAGCCATAAATCGCGGGGATCAATCGTCACATCTTCTTCATGAGAAATTGTGCGGGGCCACTCGACTTTGTCTCGCTGGACGATCCAGCGAAGTTTGTATTTGCCCG
>DALYFE010000008.1:0-5035 GCA_031972195.1 Chlamydiales bacterium
CGCGGTTTCGGCAAGGGCTTCTCGATCTTGTTCTGCAACATATTGATGGCAAGCAACACCGATTCCTACAATGAATAATCCGGTTACAGATTTTGCTACAGCACCGAATCGTCTTTCGACAAGTGTTGTTGCAAGCGTCGTGGATAGAGCTCCTCTAAGAGCGTTTTCGGAAGTTTCTTCCAATAAACGAGAAGATCGAACAGGAAAAATTGGGTTGGCCGGGCAATCCAGATCAAAAACCACAATCGTATCCTTTTTATCTCGTAAAAAACCGGAATTATGATTCCATTCTGGTTCGAGATCTCCAATTTGATAGCGTCTTGTAAAATCATCGAATTCAGCAATCGCTGTTTTCTCCGACTGAGTGGTGAAAATGTAGCGGGCAGGGGAAAGATCAACCTTTTCTTCGATCACTACGGGGCCGCCGCTTTGCGTTCTTACTAGAAAAGAATGTGGAAGCGCTACTTGCCGATATCCATCTCTAACAAGGTTTGCTCTGAGAGATTGTGATTTTTGAACATGAAACTCTCCATCTGTTATTCCATTATGGCCCCAAAAAGAAGAGTCTCTGTATGAAATTTTCACAATTGCATCAGGCAGCTCCGGATGCGTAAATGCTTTCTTGGAAATTCCTTGTCCCAATTCTTTAAATTTTCCCACCGGCGTTTGGGTTGTATATAGTTGTTCAATATCAGCAGCATTGTTCGATAAAAATTTCTCCCAAGAACTAGGCAGTGAGGGTTCTCCAAATAAGGATCTTGCGGCTGCTTCCTCAAATACGCAATATCCGGCAAAAATCATCCCGCCTACTCCCAACCCCATTTCGAGAGCTCCTTTCAGGCGGCGGCCATTTGCAAAATCTTTGGCTCCGCAGTAAGAAATCTGGCAGCTGGCTGCCATTAAAAGTGTAGTGCGCTGTGCGAGTGCAATCATTTTGGCATCTGTAAATCCAAGTCCTATTATGATCGCCCCTCCTGCCGCTGCTTGGCCCAAGCCGCGCAATGTTTGGATTGGATCTAGCTCAAATGCCCCCTGGAATGCCTTCAGAGTTCCATTCGCTATAGCTCCCGCGGTTCCTGCTATAAGAGATGCTTCCATCAGATGGTTCGTTGTGATCGCTCTTGTATCCATCGCGTAACATCCTAAGTCGACGGCTGCTAAGCCAGCGGCTACTTGCTTAGCTCCGTTCACGACATCCCCTTCAGAGATCTCTTGAACTCCATGTGCTGCAGTTCCCATTCCTGCAAGGACACTGGTTGAACAAAGCATTTCGTTAGTTATTATCCCCATATGAAAAATCCTTTTAAATTTTTAAATACTTTCTTAAAGCAGTCCGTCGCAAATTGAAGCTGACTGAACAATCGATTGCCAAATATTGTGGGCAGAGCGAGCTGCTTTATAGGTGGTTCTGCAAAGAACTTCAACTCCTAGGGCTTTGATGCCTATTTCGGCTGCACCGAGTAGATGTTGAAATGTTTCTGTTAGCGCGGTTTCGACAAGGGCTTCTGGATCTCGCTTCAAAACGTTTTGATAATGAGCCACGCCGATTCCTATAATGCATAGCCCGGTTATAGATTTTGCTACGGTACCGAATCGTCTTTCAACAAGTGTTGTTGTAAAGGCTATGGCTTGCGGGAATATACGAATAATTTCAGAAGTTTGTTCTAATACATGAGCATACGGAGAAGTAATCTGTGGATTCCTATCGCAATCAACATCAAAAATCACAATTGTATCCTTCTTACCTTCTACAAAACCGGAATTGTGATTCCATATTGGTATGAGATCTCCAATCCGGTAGCGTCTTGTAAAATCATCGAATTCAGCAAAAGCTGCTTTTTCAGACCGAGTTGTGGAAATATAGCGAGCAGGGGCAAGAGCAACCTTTTCTTCGATCACTACGGGGCCGCCGCTTTGCGTTCTTACTAGAAACGAATTTGGAAGCGCTACTTGCCGGTATCCGTCTCTAACAAGGTTTGCCCTGAGAGATTGTAATTTTTGAACATGAAACTCTCCATCTGTTACGCCGTGCTGCCAGGCAGAGGAGTCTCTATATGAAATTTTCACAATTGCATCAGGCAGCTCCGGATGCGTAAATGCTTTCTTGGAAATTCCTTGTCCCAATTCTTTAAATTTTCCCACCGGCGTTTGGGTTGTATATAGTTGTTCAATATCAGCAGCATTGTTCGATAAAAATTTCTCCCAAGAACTAGGCAGTGAGGGTTCTCCAAATAAGGATCTTGCGGCAGCTTCCTCAAGTACGCAATATCCGGCAAAAATCATCCCGCCTAATCCCAAGCCCATTTCCAGAGCTCCTTTCAAGCGGCGGCCATTTACAAAATCTTTGGCTCCGCGGTACGAAATCTGGCAGCTTACTGCCACTAAAAGTATGGTGCGTTCTGCTATTGCAATCATTTTGGTATCTTCTATGGAGTCAAGTCCTAATCCGATCGTCAATCCTACTGTTGCTTGCCCAAGACCGCTCAATATTTGCATTGGATCTAGCTCAGATGCTCCCCGGCAGATACGCAGAGTGCCGTTGGTGATGACGCCAACGGCCCCTCCTAGAAGAGAGGCGTGCATCAAACGATTGGTTGTGATTGCTGTTGCATCCATGGCGTAAGATCCTAAGTCGACAGCTGCTAGGCCTCCTACAACTTGTTTGGCTCCGTTCGTGATATTGCCTTCAGAGATCTTCCGAACACCTTCTGCGACAGTTCCCATTCCTGCAAACACGCTGCCTGTACAAAGCATTTCTTTAGTTGTTATCCCCATATGAATAGCTCTTTTAAATATTAAATTTTTTAGTAGTTATTTTAATAAAAGTAAAATATTTAATAAACAATATTATATCCAATTAATTTAATTAGTGGTTTTGGAGGATGGAATGTAAAGGGCTTTTCTCTTGGTTGGAATTGGATTTTGAGAAACGATCAAGTGTCTTATCTTTAGTAAGATAAGTTGTTTTTTTTCTTTGAACGATGGTCTCTAAAGCTTATCCCTGTTCTTTAGGACAGGGTCAAGCGGGCTGTCTACTAGCCTGCGGCAAGGAATTTGCCGCCCATTACCGGAATGGTGTTAGTTTCTGACTCGTGTGATGACCGATTCTATGCCTCGAAGCACAATCGGCTGCGGAGAATTTTGCAACGCATTGAGATCGTTTCTGATCCTTTGTGCGTCGCTGACCAATTCTTGTATGCGGCGAGAATATGCAATAAAGGATTCATCGGTTGCATAATCCTCGGGCTTTCCGGCAAGGTAGAGTAGGTAAATATGGGAGATCAGATTGTTTATTTGACCTGTTATTCTACCGATTCTTGCATCTCTAAACAGTTTCATCTCGTTTCTCAAACGTTCCGAGTCAGTTGATAACTGTCGCAGGGCGTCTCTATGTTGATTGAATTTGTCATCCAATTTGAATGACCTTTGCATCGTTCCCAGGAGCTGTCTTTGCTCTGCAATAGTCCCAATGGCCTCGGGAGCATTTCCTCTAAGAGCTCCTATGTCTAATGGGTTTTGGTTTTGAGCATTATACAGTAGTGAAAGGAAGTCCAAGAGCGTGTTTCTTAAAGTATTTTGCAAGATATTGGGAGTATTGGCCTCTTCGTTGATCTGAGTGAAGTTGCGAGCGGGAGGAATTCCTTGATTCATTGAAATCACGCGGCGGTGAAAATCGTTTTTCAATTGGTCGTAGTGAATTGATTTGATTGTGTTGTACCTGTCAACCCGGTGGTCGGAGTCATTCAAGGTGGCTAGAAATATTTCGGTAAGGTCTTTTAGCCTGTTTCCTGAATTAACGGGGGAGCTGGAAATATGGTCTACCAGACATTGTATGTCCTCCTGAGCAGGAAAGAGTTGAGAGGTGTTGTTTTTAAATAGCTTGGTAATTAATTCCTGTTTTTCTCTAGAAAAATGAATCATGGCAGGTTTTCTTTCCTGATCTAAAAATACCCAGGAATAATTGCTATAGCTAATGCTTCCGGGCGCATAGATAGACGCCTCGGGAAATTCTTCCGAGAATTTTTGCGCAATTCCATCAGGCACTCCGCTCAAATCGCAAATAAATAAAATACGGGCGTTATCCGCAAGGCCGGGGAAATGGCTTTTCAGAACCCAGTCTTTGGTGAGATCTTGATCCGACCTTGGCGCGAAGTTGATTCTATCCCAATTGCCATTGCCCTGAAATATTAAATTCTTGATGATCTTCCCTTCTTCTTCCAGGGAATTCATTTTTTTTGTTATGTCTTCAAGGGTTTTTATTTCGATATATTCTAGTTTAAGTTGTCTTGATAATGTTCGGATGTTTTCTCTGTTAGCTTCGTTCTCAAGTGAGAATTTGTTATTGTGATCATGCGTTGTCTTAATGACTAGAGTAATCTCTCTTTGATCCGGACGAGGATTTTCTTGTAGCAGTTCTGTTAAGACTTCTCTGTCTTTTTGTGCGCGAACTTGAAATTTGCGATACTCTTTTGCAGCGTAAGCCGCCCTTCCTAATATAACAGCTCCTGCGCATCCTATAACTGCAGCATTAGTGTCCGATAGGAATGTTCCGATAGAATATTTTTCTGCCTGGTATTCATGATATAACGACTGAAAGGAATTAGTGAGAAGCAGACACCCAAATAAAGCAGCAGAGGTCATCGCAATTTCAGGAAGATAGCGCCGTGTTTTGCTCTTAAGCTCTTGCAGCTTTGGCGATATCCAAGCTCTAGCCGGCGTTAGAAAATTAACGTTTTGCATAATTAATTCGTTTATTTTTTATTATTTTGCTTATCCTATTATATCAAATACGGATAACACTTTGTATTGTTTATTATCCCGTTATTATTTTTTGCGGGTGATTTAATTTTTAAAATCGATTTATAGAAAATATTTTTTTAAAAATATTTTTAGAACTGAACGCCGGCTTCAATATTGACGCCATGGAACATGAGGTCGCCCTGCGTTGAGGCGACATAAGCTCCGGAGCTTGTGGAATTGAGCGTATCGATGTAGCGGAGAAGTCCGTTTTGCCTCCACCATATTTGCGCCTCAT
>DALYFE010000008.1:5045-7121 GCA_031972195.1 Chlamydiales bacterium
CTGAATAGGTCTTGATCCGTAAGATACCGTGTCTACAAAGCGAAATCCAAGGGTGATTTGCGCTTGAGGTCTGAAAGTCCAATATTCGTTATGCAGCCGGATCGATTCTGTCTGCAGCGTGCCTGCATTGTTTAAAAATAAATCGGTTTCCCCCCGCCCAATATGAAAATGGGATGCGAGAACGGCTCCCGATGTATTGCTGAAAAGATTCCATCCATGGCCCAGGCGCCAGTTCGTGCCGCATCCAAAAAACGGTCCGACGAGATTGGACGCGCAATTCATATTGATTGAAGAGGAGAGGATGCTGATGGCAGTTCCCATGCTTGGGACGATTGCGTTCCCTTCATTATAGTCGACTTCATAGCGCTGGTGGATCCAAGCTGCCCGAACGCCAAATGTGGGGATTATTTTAAACTGAGATCCAATTGCGCATTCGCGTCCTAAGGAAAGGTCGAGAAAGGAGGTGTGAAGTTTCCAGTGGTTGTGCGCTGTTTCAAAACGGGCGGCGGTATTATTGTTTAAAAAGGCGGAAGGGTATGTCCAGACGGAAATCATACCGGGGCCGGGAGATCCGGTTACATCAAAATCATGCGATGCCGAATCTTTACGATTGGTTGAATAGTAGGTGTAAAGGGCTCCAAGGATCCACTCGTCATGAGGAAGAAATCCTCCGCAGCCAACGCGGAAGCCGGGTTCAAATTTAGATTCAGGTTCAAAAGAGCGCAGTTCCTGATTTGATTGCGTCTTTGTGTTTTTGTATGCGTACTCAAGCCCTTCTTCTCGCGAATCCCAAACTAAAAGATCGCAAATGAAAAATACCTCTTGTCGATTCTTTTGAGACTCCCGCGGCAGATCTTTGGGGGCGGAGGGCTGTTTTTCCTGAGCGCGAATGGGGTGGAAAACGGGGTCGAGCGGGGCGTCTCCGAAAACCGGAGCTGCAGCAAGAAAAATGGAGGCGAGTTGTTTATACATCATCAATACCCTAAAGAAGCGGTCAGAGAAAGTCCTTGGAGAATGAGATTTCCTCGCGTATTGAACGCTCCATAAAAAATGGCATTGTCCGCATAGCGATTCATCATGTTTTGTTCCCAATAGTGCTGTATTTCATAGGCAGCCTCGAGGCTGAACATTCGTTCTTTGCCAAAGCAAAGATCCCATTGAAATCCCATCTTTGCTTCGATGAGAGGCCGCCATACCCAGAAAGATTCTTTCAATTCAGTATCGATATTTTGCACGGCGCTTGAAAGGATGCCTGTCGAAGAATCTTCTCTTTTTGTTTTTATTTGAGACAGAGCAAAGGCTGCGGCGAGGTCTGCAATCAAAGAGCATCCTTTGGGGAGCATCCACTTGGATCCGAATCCGATGCGCGGACCTAAGCCCGAACAATCGCTTTCGGCATGTACGTGGGAGGCTACCAATTGATTGGTTCCGTCAGAAAATCCCTGAAAATACCCGGTGCGCAGTTCCTGATCAATTAAAACTGCCTTCAGTCCTCCATGGAGCCTGAGGAAGATGGACTTTGACAATCCGCCTAAGTAGGCAAGTTCAAAATCGATGGTGTTGAAATGGATGAGGAGCGTTTCCTTGGCTGAGCCGTAAACGGGGAAAGTTGTGATTAGCGCTTGCTGGGGGACCCATAGAGGAAACAGGCCTCCTCCGGTATCTGAAAGAGAGTGATGCGCGGATTTGCTCGATTTCGAATAAAAACAAGTCCATCTCGCATTGAAATCCCAATCGGCATCGGCAAAATGATAGCCCAAAAGGAACTTAAATGCCGGTTTCCAGGCAAAGTCAAGTTTAACGAGATTGGCAGCAATGTCTGTGGGGATATTTACGGATGTGGAGAAGCGAGGCGTATTTTCTGCTGCAAATTCGAGGCTGTCTTCGGATGCTTGCCAAAATAGAAAGCTCAGACTTGTTTTGAAACGTCCTGCATCGCATGATTCTTTGAGCATAGCGGGCATGGGAGAATGCGTCGTTGAAGGGGCGGACGACTTTTGGATTTCCGATTGATGCAAACAAAATAAAGCCGGGCTTTCAGCAATTAGAAGGCAGGGGAAGAGGAGGAAAAAAACC
>DALYFE010000008.1:7131-10274 GCA_031972195.1 Chlamydiales bacterium
TTACCCTTTAGTAGTGGTATGCTGCCGTCGCTGTCAATCCATGCATTTGGAGGTCCCCCCGCATAGGGAAAGTTCCCCCCGGTTCCGCATGGGAATAGTTTCTTCTCAGTTCATTTTGCGCCCACCAGTATTGCAATTCGTAGGCGACGGATAACCCAATGATGCTTTCTTTGAAAATGCAGGTTTCCCAATCGAGTCCAAGCGTTGCTTCCGCAACGGGCTTTAACTGATGGGAGTTCGTTACCAGATGCATATGGAATGGAGTCACGGCTCCCGTATTGAGGTTGATATTCAGATCATTTTGATCCCGATGCGTTTCTAATTTCGAATAGAGCAAAGACAGCGCTGCATCGGCAATGAGGCTAAAGCCCCACTTGAGCTTCCATTTCGAATCGAGTCCGGCTCGAGGCCCTCCTCCCCAGGATTTATTTTTGAATGCGGCGGCGCTCTCTATTAGGGCAAAAGGAACCGTTCCGGCAGTCCCTGGAATGATTGCATCGATCGTTGTGCCTCGTTCATACTCCACTCGATAATATTGGTGCATCCAAGCGCCCTTGAGTCCGGCAAAAAGATGCATGGTCATTCTTTTTGTTAACGCAGAAATGCGTCCAATTTCCAAATCAATCGAGTTAAAGTAGTGGCGCCAACTCATTTTTCCGTCAAAAAATCGGATTTGGCTCGAAGGAGCTACTGTATAGAATGGGTAAAACCAAAGGGGGACAACGCCTAGCCCCTCGGGATTTATTTGGAGGTCGATGTGTTTTTTTAGGTGGGTCGATTCCCCTCGGTAATAGGTCCATCGGCTATTCAAATCCCAGCCATCGAAGGCAAAATCATAGCCCAAATCCACCTTGAAACCGGGCCTCCAGGCAAAGTCCGGCACAAAGACTTTTTCATCAAGGGATATATTTAATGTATTGATGTTGGTGGCGACGGTTGATTTTCCTGCAAATTCGAGGCCCCACATCTTAGATTGCCAAATCAATACTGCGGCATCGCATGAAATGCCCCCGGGATCTCTAATGGGGCAAAGGCGGCCGGGAGGAAGTATCCCGTCAAAGGACTCTTGTTCAGCAGAGTTATTCTGGGTCCCGTTTACTTGCAAGGAGGGCCGATCCTTAGAACATTTGCTTCTTGGCCATCGTTCCCAGAGAGGTTTTTGGGGAGGGGCTCCGCGTTTGTCCATGCCGAGGATAATAGCGTCTGATTCCTGGAGGACAGGAGGTGTCTCCGACTCTGAAATCAATTCTGCCTGAGATGTTGCGCAAATGGAGGATGCGCAGCCGAAGGCGATGAAAAAAAGGCTTTTGTTCATAAAATCAGTAGATACCGTATTTTCGTCTTGGATGTAAACAAAAAAATTCATCTGAGGAGGCTCTTGTAAAAAACAAGCGTCTCGATTAAACTACTTAGATACCTTTTCCAAGACTAGGACACTTTCCTATGAATTTATCTTCTGATTCTCAAGACTCTCCGGGCATTGAACGCGAACCCGTTGTTCAATCCGAGGACCGAGTCAAGGTTAGCTCTGTGTTTCAGGAATTCACAGAAAAACTAACCTCTCTTCCCACTCCTGAAGAGCGGGTAGCTTATGGGCTGCAGTTTATGCGATCCTCAATTTCTCAAGAGGGAAGTCCTCGATTTCGAGAATTTTGGGAAGCGCGCCGATTAGTTCTGCCTTGTTTTAAGGAGAACGTCAATCCGGCAGTTCGTTCCAAGTTATGGAATGAATATGTGGAGTTGACAGTTGAAGCCCGCAGGCTGAAAGAAATTCTTGAAGAGCAAAGTGCATTTGCCATGGAGCAAATTGACTTGGCCATCCAATCGATTGAAAGCGATCTCTCCAATTTTGAGGCTCTGTTATCTCAGGGAAAAGGTCTTTCTTTCCCAGATCGGAGCGAAATCATTGCGCAGAAAGCTGCAGTGTATGAAAAAATTCAGAATGAATTGAATTTGTTGAATACTTTGGCCAGCCGTTTAAACGCTCTTCGTAAAGAAGTGATCAATACGGACATGAGAATTCGCTTTAAGACGAAATTCTTCAAAAGGCTCTCTCAGCTGGGCGATCATATTTTCCCAAAAAGGAAAGAATTGATCGAGGCTGTGAGTTCCGAATTTGAAAAGGACGTCGATAACTTTGTCGAGATGCATTTTAAAGGGGGAGAAGTTGTCGGAGCTCCTTACTATGCGTTGCGCGAAGAAATCAAAGCGCTTCAGGGAATGGCGAAAGTCTTTACTTTGAGCAGCGGGGCATTTAACCGTACTCGAATGAAGCTGAGCGAATGCTGGGATCAGATCAAAGTATTAGAAAAAGAGCACAAAAAAGAAATCTTTGAGATGAAACAGGCTTCTTCTGAGCAGAGACTGGAAATCGAAAAGAAAATCGAAGATCTCAAGTCGAAGTCCGCTGAGATGTCTTTGCGCGATCTGGATCGAGAAATCGATCAGGTCCTTCAAGACATGCGCTCCGTTTCTCTGCATCGAGACGATGTACGTACTTTGCGCAACGATCTTTCCGCACTGCGCGCTCCTCATCTTGCAGCTCAAGAACAAAGAGCCAAAGAGTTGGAAGAGGCAGAGAAAGAACTCCTTCGTATCAAAAAAGAAAAAACGGCTCGGATCAAGGAATCGATCGCTTCTTTACAAAAAGAAGGCGCAGAACTCGATCTTGACGCTTTCTCGGCTCGATATGAAGAGATTGTCCAGGAGATTGAAGGCTTAGGCGCGGGAAAAATAGAGAGACAGCAATTGGATCGCTTATTGCGTCCGCTGAAAGATATGTTCGCTGATAAAAAAGAACATTCTCTCATCAATCTCAGCGAAGATGATCGGAAGACTCTTGAAAATTTACGCCTTGTTCTTCAACAGAAAAAAGAGCGTAGACAGGAAATCAAAGAGACTCTGGAAGGGTATCGTAAACTTCTCGGCGGATCCAGTTTGGATTTTGAGAAGGCGATGCACCTTAGAGAGCTCATTGATCAAGAAAAAGAGCGGCTTGATAAAGCCAATGCCGGAATTCAGGAGATCGAAGAGAAGATTGCTTCTCTCGAAGGCTAGAGAATTCTACCGGTCGTGTCTAAACGCCTCTTGCATGATTCGTTCGTGCAAGAGGCGTTTTCGTTTATGCGCGCGCAGGCCCCTTT
>DALYFE010000008.1:10374-19344 GCA_031972195.1 Chlamydiales bacterium
CCAAAAAGGTCTGGTATGAAAATTTGTTAACAGCTTCTTAGATTTGTTTGATAAGATCATAGCGATTAGCATACAAAGTCTGGCAGGGGAGGCAGTTTCATGAATATGCGTATGGAAACAGTTCAAAAGATTGGAAAGCGGACAAAAACGCAATCGACGGAGCAAAGCGTTCATTCGATGCAGTTTGGATCCAGGGTATTTCATCTTAATTTAATGGAACAAAGCCTGCCGAAAAAAGTGTTCCAGAATTTCAAAAATGCCCGCGACGGCAAAGAGAAATTCGATCCTGCCAATGCCGATGCAATTGCTGCGGCGCTGAAAGATTGGGCAATGAAACAAGGGGCGACTCATTTTACACACTGGTTCCAGCCTTTGACCGGCGCTTCTGCGGAAAAGCATGATTCTTTTTTAAATCGATCCGAATCGGGAGCTTTCATTGAAAGTTTTCGCGGCTCCGATCTTTTGAAGGGAGAGCCCGATGCATCCTCGTTTCCTTCGGGCGGATTGCGCGCAACGCATCAGGCCCGCGGATATACTGCATGGGATTTTGTTTCTCCTCCGTTCCTTTGGGAAGGGGGAGATGGGCTGACTCTATGTATTCCTGCTGTTTTTTTCTCAAGGACCGGACTTTCGCTCGATCATAAATTGCCTCTTCTCCGTTCCGATGCAAAACTCAATGAATCGGTCCTTCGTTTGCTGAAATTTTGCGAGGTTTCTGCCGAACGGGTCTTTTCAACATTGGGAATCGAGCAGGAATATTTTGCAATTGATAGGGGACTGTATCTTCAAAGACCGGATTTGCTCCTTTCGGGAAGGACTGTATATGGAGCTCCATCTTCTAAAGGGCAAGAATTGGAAGACCATTATTTTGGAGCTCTGAAAGATCGCATCCTGGCATTTATGCAAGATTTTGAAGAGGCGGCTGTGCAATTGGGGATTCCGATCAAAACGCGCCATAACGAGGTGGCTCCTGCGCAGCATGAGATTGCCCCCATTTTTGAGCATGCGGCCGCAGCTGTCGATCATAATCTGTTGCTGATGGAGTTGATGAGGCAAACCGCTTTAGAGCATGGCCTTGCTTGTTTATTTCATGAAAAGCCCTTTGCAGGGGTCAATGGATCCGGAAAACATAATAATTGGTCTTTGGCAACCGACGCAGGGATAAACCTCTTGAATCCCAAAGAAAATAGTTTGGTGTTTTTAACGTTGCTTGCAAGTATTTTGCGAGCAGTACACGATCATGCGGGACTTTTGAGAGCAAGCATTGGATCTGCCGGGAATGATTATCGACTCGGCAGCTCGGAAGCCCCTCCTGCCATTCTTTCGGTATATCTCGGCGAGGCTTTGGAAGGATTGGTCGATGACTTGATCCATGAAAAGCGCTCTTCGCTTGAACTGGTTCGCAAAATTGATATTGGACTTTCCCATATTCCCCATCATGAAGCGGATATCACGGATCGGAACCGCACCTCATTTTTTGCATTTACCGGGAATAAATTTGAACTGAGAGCCGTCGGTTCGTCTGCGCATTGCGCATTTCCGGTGACCGTAATGAATGCCATTGTTGCTGATGCGCTGCAACTCATCCTGGATGAAATGACAGATATTGTTGGAGGAAGGAATCTTTCTCAGTTGCAGTTATTTGAAGAGGTCCTGCCTTGTTTGCGCAAACACTTTCAAGCATCGAAGGCAGTGCTTTTTGGAGGCAACGCCTACACTGCGGAATGGGAAAAAGAAGCGCAAATGAGAGGTCTTCCCAATATCCGGAAAAGTTTTCATTCGTTTGCCTATCTAAATGATGCAAGGACCGCTCGAGTATTCCAGGGGATTTTTTCTGAAGAAGAGCTGCATAGCCGTTATGAAGTCCTTGTGGAAAGATATGTCAAAACGGTATCCATTGAGGCAAATCTGATGGTGGAGCTATTCCGTACGCAAATTTTGCCAGCCGCCCTGGCCGATCAAAAAAATCGGGCCCGGTCGATCAAGGCGCTTGCGGATGCGGGGATCTCTCCTCAACCCCATGTTCTGGAATCGTTAAAAACGTTTTCGCATGCGATTGAATCGGCGATCCATGCAGTGGATGAAATTGTCAAAGTGCAAAACCAATCGGCAGATTTCGGATGGGAGGCTAAGGGGAAAGTATTTTGCGAGATCCTATGTCTTAAAATGGATGCTGCCCGCAGAGCGGTAGATTATATTGAGACGCTCGCTGACAACGCCCTTTGGCCGCTCCCGAAGTATCGAGAACTCCTATATATTGTGTGAGGGATCCTTGAAAACAATTGGTTTTTTCGGCGGGACATTTGATCCGATCCATTTTGGACATATCAATTTAGCAATTCAGCTATTCGAATTGCACAAGCTCGATGAGATTTTATTTTGTCCTGCTTACTGTTCTCCCTTTAAAGAGGCAGCGCCTCCCTTTGCAACGCCCCAACAGCGCCTTGAAATGGTTCGCTTGGCCATTGAGGAAATTCCTCATTTCCGTTTAAGCGCTTATGAAGTGGATCGAGGAGATTTATCGTATACAATCGATACTTTGCAACACTTGCAAGGGGAGAGCCGGGGTTCCGTAAAATTCCGCCTCCTTTTATCGGAAGGAGAGATCAAGCACCTTGACCGATGGAAGGATGTGGAGCGTTTGATGCAGCTAGCTCCTCCTTTAATAGGATGCCGATCTCCTTCGGACCCCGAGGGGCCTCTGGCCCGGAGTTTGCGCGGGGCCCTCACACGGACCCATATGATGGAAATTTCCAGCACGGAGGTTCGCTTTCGCTTGAAGAAGGGACTCTATTGCGGTCATCTCGTGCCAAGAAAAACTCTAGATTACATACGGGAAAATGGGATATATCCAAATTAGATATGAAGGGGAACCCATTGACGATGCTAAATACTATAGCACAAATTATTTATGATAAAAAAGGAATGAACATCCTAGCCCTTGACGTTCAGGGGCTGTCTTCGATCACTGATTTTCTGTTAATTGCGGAAGGGAATGTCGATCGGCACACCATGTCGATGGGGCGTGCCATTGTAGACGAGCTGTCCAAGCGCGGGGAAAAGCCGCTCCATGCAGAGGGATTGAAATCGGGAGATTGGGTTGTTCTCGATTATGGACAAGTGATGGTCCATCTTTTTGCTCCGGGACTCAGAGATAAATATTCCTTGGAGCGTCTATGGGAGGAGAGCAAGATTGTCGATTTGACAATCGATGTTTCCCCCCATCAGGTAGACCAAGCTTAGAGAGTTCAAATACTTTCTTAAGCATACCACCAGTGGAGAATGCGGCTAGCGCGTTCTATAGAGATACTAAGCTCTTTTGCTCTCGTTTGTGTTTCATTAGCAATGGAGCGGATTCCGGAGCGCCAGATCATTGCTGTAATCGATGTGATCGCAGTCACTCCGCAAACAATCGGAAGCGCAGCTGACGTAACCAGTCCTGCGATGCTTAAGGTTCCGCCGGCAAGAGATCCGATTAGAATCCCTTTTAGGAAAAAACCATTTCTGGCTTCTTTCCGCATATGGTCTAAAAGGGCTGTCTGCCGATTGAATACCTCCCGCATAGCATTTTGAACGTCGCGGGGGGAGTCTTCAATTTCGAGACGGACGGCCTGCATTGTTTCTTGTAGATTAAGAATTTTTCGATTGGCCACATTCCATTCGGCCCAATTTTGTGCGGCCGGAAAAAGCATTGCCAAAGCGGCAATTGCCACCGGAATCGCCATCCATCGATTCCCTTCTTTTTCCCGTTGAGTTCTGCAAGGCGTCCCAATATAAACGGGTTGAGGGTAATACCCCCAGCTTCCCCAAAAAGGACTTCCCCAATGCGTATGGGAATGATGGTGATGGACGGTTTTTTCTAATGAATAATTTTTTGAATTCGAAAGAAGGAGATCGTTGGCAAGCATTCTGGAATCATCTAAAAATTTTTCGGTGTAAAATTTTGATATCATGTTCTCTCCTCGTGAAGGGATTTTTTGTAAAACCGAGACAATTTAACATGCCATCGGCATTTAGAACAATCGATGCTCTTTATTTGTTAGTTATTTACACTTAGTGTTGTTAATAATTTGAGTACATTTATTTTGTTTTTATGTAAAAAAGTGACTTTAGATTATCTACGTTAATTAATTATTAGTATCTAAAGAAATTCTGAGTTGTCGGGAGTTGGCTTTTTTGCTATACTACCCTCAACCTTAAGGAGACTATAGGAGATTGCATGGTAAAAAAACGAATTGTAGTGACGGGCATGGGGGTCGTGTCTTGTTTCGGTACGGACGTCGAGGCTTTTTATCAGCAGCTTCTTGAAGGGAAAAGCGGAGTCGTTCCTATTGGAGGGTTTCCTTGCGCTGATTGGCCGACCCGCATTGCAGGCGCGATTAGAGAATTCGATACGGGCGAGTACATGGAAAAAAAACAGGCACGCCGCGTAGATCCATTTATCCGCTATGCAATGGTTGCCGGAAAAAAGGCATTGGAGCATGCGGGGCTCAATTCCGATGAGATGGCCAAGCTCGATAAGTCAAGATGCGGCATTGTGATCGGGTCCGGAATGGGGGGAATGTCTATTTTTTATGATGGCGTTGACACGGTTCTGAATAAAGGATACAAACGGCTGACTCCATTCTTTGTTCCTTATATTATCACAAACATGGCCGGAGCCCTTCTTGCAATCGATATCGGCTTCATGGGGCCGAATTTCTCAATTTCCACGGCATGCGCAACTTCCAACTACAGTATTCACGCTGCTGCGGAACAAATTCTCCAAGGAAAAGCCGATTTGATGCTGTGCGGAGGAGCAGAAGCTCCCATTACTCCCATTGGTTTGGCAGGTTTTGTGGCTATTAAAGCTCTTTCTACGCGCAACGATGAGCCGGAGAAAGCGTCCAGACCTTGGGATCGGCAGAGAGACGGCTTTGTTATGGGAGAAGGAGCCGGGGTTCTTTTATTAGAAACGTTGGAGCATGCATTAGCCAGAGGCGCTCCGATCTATGCCGAATATCTCGGCGGCGCGATCAATTGCGATGCGCACCATATGACAGATCCTCGCGCAGATGGCGGCGGGGTGGCTTTGTGCATGGAACAGGCACTGGATGCAGCGGGGGTTTCAAAGGATTCAGTCAATTACATCAACGCTCATGCGACGGCGACTTTAGCCGGGGATCTTTGCGAAATTGCAGCGATCCGAAAAGTCTTCGGTTCTCACGCAAACACCATTAAGATGAATTCTACGAAGTCAATGATCGGCCACTGTCTTGGCGCTGCCGGCGGACTGGAAGCGGTTGCCACTATTCAGGCGATTCGGACGGGAATGCTTCATCCTACGATCAATTTGGAAGATCCTGAGCCGGCGCTCGATGGAATTGATGCGATTCCATGTGTTGCCAAACCGCACAAGGTGGAAGTGGCTCTTTCGAATTCCTTTGGTTTTGGTGGGCATAATTCAACGCTCGTATTCGCTCCGTACCGCCCATGAACCGAGAAGATGAATCATTCGGGATTGTTCCTTTATCCAAGGAGAGTGGTCGGTGGCAGGTTTTCCTGATCCAACACCGGGGCGGGCGTTATTGGGGATTTCCAAAAGGGCATGCTGAAGAAGCGGAAACGCCTTTGCAGTCTGCCTGCAGAGAATTGAAAGAAGAGACCAATCTTGATTATATCCGCCTTCTTCAGGAAGAACCTCTGATGGAACAATATCAATTCCTCGCTGAGGGAAAACGGATTTTTAAGCGCGTACTATATTTTATTGCTGAAGTAGGCGGAGAGGTCCGGTTGCAGGAAAAAGAGATTAATGATGGAATCTGGCTGCCTCTTTCTGAAGCGATTGATCGGGCAACCCATCCTGAGGGAAAGGCAATCGTTGCCGAGGTGATCAAACTGATCGGCACTGATAAGTGACTTAATAGGTCTAATATTGGCATATGATGTCTCCTAAAATTGAAGTATTTTCCCGCCAGGCTTTTTTCTCTTCGATCAGCACCCATAAGAAAAGATTTTCTGATTTTAGCCATTACGCATGCTATCGCAATCTTTTAGACACTTTTGATTCAAGCAAGGCAAATCTGACATTTTTTTTCGATGCAGCAAAAGGACCTGTCTCCGAACATTTTTTAAAAGAGGAATCGGCTCATCAAATCTTGCAGGTGCAGGAGGGAACGGAGGCCGGCGCATACCTTCGGTTGATCGAGCATGTCTGCTCGCTTGACATAGCGCCCGAAACGATTCTTTATTTTGTCGAAGATGATTATTTGCACCGCCCCGGCTGGATAGACGTTCTTTTGGAAGCATTTCAACTGCCCAACGTGGACTACGCTACTTTGTATGATCATCGAGATAAGTATTTCATGTATCCGAAGCTGCTCTCCCGCATTTTTGTAACTCCCTCCTGTCATTGGCGCACGACCCCATCTACTACGAACACATTTGCTGTCCGATTGCAGACATTGCGCGAGGATTTGACCATTCATCAAAAATATTCCAAAGGGCGCAAAATCAGCGATGATCACAAAAAATTTGTTCATTTGTATAATCTGGGCCGTCTTTTGGTGTCGTCGATTCCCGGATGGTCGACGCATGCCGAACCTGAATTTTCCTCCCCGTGTATTGCGTGGGATAATTTTTTAACTTCCAGGAGTTCTTATGTATCCTAATGCTATCGTCTCATCGAATAAATTCCACTCGATTGCGCATTCAAGCGGTTTAGTGATCCTTTCAAGTATTTTGATTGGACTTTTTGGGCAAATTGCAATCCCTTTGCCGTTTACTCCTGTCCCTATGGCTACGCAAGGGTCGGTGATCTTGCTCCTTTCCTGTTTGCTGGGACCTAAGAGGGCATTTGCTGCGGTGGTTGGATTTCTTGCTCAGGGAGCTGCGGGTTTTCCTGTATTTGCAGGCGGAGTAGGGGGCTTGGGTTGCCTTATCGGACCTACGGGCGGCTATCTCTTAGGTTATGTAGCCGGAGCGCTTCTCACAGGGTATTTGTTTCAGCAAATGCAAAATAAATCTCCCATGCGCTTATTCGCTCTTTTTTGCGCGGGCAACGCCCTTTTCTTTGTCTTCGGAGTTCCTTACCTTGCAATGTTTATTGGCCTGCAGAAAGCATTAGCGCTGGGCGTGCTTCCGTTTTTGGTGGGAGACTGTCTTAAAGCAATCGCGTGCGTAAAAATTTTGCAGTGGATCTCTTTGGGAAATAGATCTCATTGACCAAGATTGTTTGATTGGTCATGATATCGCGCATGTTTGGAACATTTTTATTTTTGGGAACAGGCGCCTCTTCGGGAGTGCCTGTCATTGGGTGCAAATGCGCTGTTTGCACCTCTTCTTCTCCATTCAATCGCAGGCTGCGTCCCTCCGGACTGCTTAAACTTCCTGAGAAGAACCTGCTCATTGATGTAGGCCCTGATTTCCGTCAGCAGGCCCTTCGTTATGGAATCGATCGTTTGGATGGGCTCTTGCTAACGCATACCCACTATGACCACATTGCAGGGATCGATGAATTAAGGATTTTTTATTTTAAGCAAAATAAGGAATTACCTCTTCTTTTGTCTCAGGAAAGTTTTTCCAGTTTAAAAACTCGTTATCCATACTTTTTTCAAAGAGTTGAAGACACGCTGACGATTAGCGCAAGACTGGAGCTGCATCTATTGCCTGAAGATATGGGGTACACTGAATTTTCGGGTGTCGATATCGGGTATTGCACCTATCGCCAGGGAGAGATGTCTGTCAATGGGTATCGGATAGGCAATTTTGCCTATGTATCCGATATTCGGGAATACGACGACTCGGTCTTTGAGGCATTGGAAGGGGTTCAGTATCTGGTTTTAAGCGCTTTGCGCGAAGAATCATCGAAATTACATTTATCCTTGGAAGAGGCGGTAGCATTTGCCAGAAGAGTGGGGGCGAAGCAAACGCGCCTTACCCACGTATCGCACCATGTTGATTATGAAACTGCAAATGCAAAGTTGCCGCACGATGTGCAGCTGGCATTTGATGGAATGGAGATGCAATTTGAAATCTGAAATACAGACAAAAAAAGATTCTCAAGAATTCGATGGCGGACCTAAAAAAGCAATTTTGATTGGCACCTATGAGACGGGAGAGAAACCGAAGTGCGAAGAGCAGCTCAATGAACTCGAGAGTTTAGGCGATACATTCGGATTGAAGACCGTTTCAAAAATGCCATGTCCGCTCCGTGGATTTGATGCAGGGACCTTTCTTGGGAAGGGGAAAGTCGAGGAAATCCGGGCGCTTGCAGAAGAACTGCAGTGCGATCTGGTCGTTTTCGATGATGAGATTTCTCCGCAGCAACAGCGCAATCTCGAGCAAATTTTTTCCAAAGCTGTCATTGATCGAACAGAATTGATCCTTGGCGTGTTTGCGCAAAGAGCTCAGACGCGCGAGGCAAAGCTTCAGATCGAATTGGCCAGTTTGCAATATCAAATGCCTCGTCTGAAACGTTTATGGACCCACCTTAGCAGGCAGAGAACCGGCGGCTCAGGCGGGGGGTATTTGAAAGGCGAGGGAGAAAAGCAGATCGAGATCGATCGAAGGATCGTCAGGCATAAAATTGATCAGGTGAGAAAAGAATTAGAGCAAGTGAAGCTGCATCGCCAGATCCAGCGCAGGGCCAGAGATCGAAGCGGGATTCCGACGTTTGCAATCATTGGATATACAAACGTTGGCAAATCTACCTTGATGAATGCTTTAACTGATGCGGATGTGTTAGTGGAAGACAAGCTTTTTGCAACACTTGATACAACGACGCGTAAATATGTTTTGCCAAACCGCCAACAAATTTTGTTAATCGATACGGTAGGATTTATCAGGAAAATTCCCCACCAGCTTGTTGCGGCATTTAAAAGCACCTTGGAAGAAGCGGTGCAAGCAGATATTCTTTTGCACTTAATCGATGCGAGCAATCCAAATGCTTTGGTTCAGGCGGAAGCGACCATGGGTATTTTGAAAGAGCTG
>DALYFE010000008.1:19354-23980 GCA_031972195.1 Chlamydiales bacterium
CGATCGGATTCGGTTTAAATACCCAAAAACCATCGAAATTTCCGCAGTGACGAAAGTGGGATTCGGTCGTCTATTGGATTTGATGATCCGTGAAGTTTCTCTTTTGCGAAAGACAGTTTCCTTGCGTGTTCCGCAAAGTCAATACGGTTTGATTTCTGAAGCATTGCGGGAGGGGAATGTTGTTTCGACCGAATATGATGGAAATGACATTCTGCTTGAAGTAGAGATTCCAAAGCATCTTGAGCAAAAAGTGGCCCATTTCGAAGTGGCAAAGGAATCGTTGGATGAATCTTAAATCGCTCCCTTCGGAAGAAAGGCCTCGTGAACGTTTGGCCCGTTATGGGTCGGATGCGTTATCGACGATTGAGCTGATTGCCATTCTTCTAGGAAGCGGAACCAAGAGCCGCTCTGTTTTAGAGTTATCTGCTGATTTATTGGGTCATTTTGGCTCGATGAGACGTTTAAGCGAAGCGACTCTTTCCGAGCTGAAGCAAGTGAAAGGGATCGGCACGGCAAAAGCGGTTCAGCTGCAGGCGGTTTTTTCGGTGGCCCGTCGGATTGAGACGCAAAAGATGGGAGATTTGCTGGATGCTCCGAATGCGATCTATGAGGCTGTTCAAGAAGAGTTGAGCGGACGCCAGGTGGAAATGCTTTTGATTCTTTTATGCGATGTCAGAAAGCGGCTGATTCACAGAGAAGTTCTTTCTAAAGGAACGCTGAATGAAGTGTTGTTGCATCCAAGAGAGGTCTTCCATACTGCGATCCGCCATCGCGCTCATTCAGTCATCATTGCGCACAATCATCCGTCCGGAGACCCTACTCCATCAGTGCGCGATATCGAAATGACCCATGTTTTGGCATCCGTTGGCAAGGTGGTGGGCATTGAATTGGCAGATCATTTGATTATCGGCCGCAATAGCTACACTTCGCTGCGCCAGCAAAAGCTGATCCGATAAGAGACCGTCTTTAAGTCCTCTAAGGTCTATTGTTTTGCAGGTTCAATCTATAGCGGGTATGCCGGAGCTCTCCGGTTTTTATTAAGGCGCCTTTTTCGACGAGGTCTGTTAGGTCTCTAGTGGCGGTTGCTCGAGTAGTTTTTGTAATAGCAATATAATTTTCAGCGCTCAATCCTCCTTTAAAACCGGTTGGGCCTTCAGCAAACATTCGCAATAATACTTTTGTTTGCCGTGCATTGATTTGTTCAGATAAGGCGTTTAACATTTTTGATTTTTGGATTAAAAAGTATAGTAAATTCGTTGATTCTTCGTGTGCCTGTAAAATCATGGAACTGAAAAACTTTACCCAATGTTGCGCATCTAAGGTTTGATTGCATGTTTCTAGATTGGCGTAATATTCTTTTTTCTGCTTTTCCAATAGTTTAGAAACGGCAATTAATATTGGCTGTCCTACGCTTTGCGAGAGAAATTTTTCTACTAAAAGCCGACCGATTCGTCCATTGCCATCTTCAAAAGGATGGATGCTTTCAAAGTAAATATGAGCGATCGCCGCTTTTCCTAACATGGACTTTGAGTTATTTTTCGAATTAAACCAGTTGATAAAGTTGGTCATTTCGTCGAAAACCCGCTCGGAAGGAGGTGCTTCAAAGAAAACTTTACTAGATCCATATCGGTTCGAGACGATTTGCATGGGTTCTGTATGAGAGCGGTAGTTCCCAATGTTTTCTATATTGGAAGAGTTTTCAAACAACGTAAAATGCCACCCCGCAAGCATTTCGTGGGTAAGCGGTTGATCAAACGATTCGTAGACATCGCATAGCAGTTTTGCCATCCGGGATTCTTTTTCTTTTTTCTTGCAAGTTACCTGGAATCCGAAGTGTTTTCTGATTGATGATTGCAGGCTTTCTCGATCTAGGATCTCTCCTTCGATTCGAGCGCTTTCTAATCCTTCCGAGCTTAGAATTTCGATAGTAAATTGAGCTCGTTCCTGTGCTTCGATTGTTTTCAAGTATCCAAATGCGCTGCCCACATTTAAAAGAAATTGTTTTTCAGTATCTATCAGTAAATTGGGCTTATAATGAAATTTTGGCCAATCCGGCAGTTCCCAGTTCCAGGGCATGAGTTATAGGGCTCCTGTCTATAACTCATATTTATAGACAAAAATGAGTTATAGAACAAGTTTCTATAACTCATTGATAGTGTGATCGGTCGTATCTTTTTGATCCTTAGTATGTAAAGAAGGACGCTGCCTTGGCCCACGAAGAAGTTACCCCTTCGGTGATTTGTTGAAGCACCCCCCAGGTAAACGAGAACCCGCTCCGCAAGGCTCGTCCTAAAGGGGCTATGACCTCATCAAAGATCACATTTGCGCAGAGCGCGATTTTTTTTGCGATGTTCGAAAGCATTGTTCCGATTGGGGCAACAACATAGTTAACAAGAACGCGCCCTACTGCAGATGCAGCTTGGGCCACCTTGTTAAAACAGGGGACTAGAGCTTTATCAAATATCCACTCGATGCATTGAATTGATGTTCTTACAACGGATTGAATGGCGAGGTCGAGGGTGGTTCCGAGCTTGGAAAAAACTGTAACGCATATCCGTCCGAGCGGATCGAGAAAACGATTCTGAATGGGAATTAGTACATTTTGGAAGGTCCAATAGGCAAGGTTGGCTGTTTTTCCAGCAGCGAATTCGACGGCTTTCCCCATTGCATTGAAAACAGGTTTGACTGCGAAATCCCAGGCGGGCTTAACACAGTTTTCGAAGGCCCAGAGGCTGTAGTCAGAAATTTTTTGACAGACAATACCGGCTGCGCTGCCGATCGTTCGGAGGATGGGTTGCATTCCATAGGCCCAGAGAGGACTCAGGGCGTTGTCAAAAATCCATTGGGCTGCCAATTGAATGGTTTCTCCTGCCAATCTCGCCCATTTTGGAACCAGTTCTATCCCCATTTTAGGTAGAGCATAAAGGGCTCCATATAAGGGAACTGCTCCTGATAAAAAAATGATTTCACTAATTTTTTGAGCGGTTTTTCCGCTGTCCGAGAGGCATTGAATTCCCATGCGATAGCCCAAGTGGGATACCCCTTTTGCAGCCAGGTTTGCGGTAGATCCGTAAAGCATCAATGTGTAGAAAGACCCTATGCAGATGATCGCTGCCGCGGCAACTTTTTCCCGTCGGGTTTTCTCCGTTTGTGAAGAAAACGCATATTGGGCATTGCCAAGTGTGAGATCGTAAGGATTTTTTATATAGATGTCTTTGAGCGCCCCTGCAACTGTGTTGATTGCGCGGCTTGGTATAGATCGTTCTTTATCTCCCCATGCAGCTCTTGCTGTGTTAAGCGCGAACGGGTTATATTTTAAACTTTCTACTGACATTATAAATTAAATCCTGATTTTATTTTGATGTTAATTATACCTTAATTTACATTTTTTATATAGTTGTTACTTTATTTTTTGATTTATTTAAATTTTTTATTTTTATCTATTTTGTAGTTTTAACAGGGGATCCTTTTTCAAAAAGGATGTTTCCGCTACACTTGTTGCCTGCCTATGAAGAAATTTAAAGTCGCAACGCTAGGTTGCCGAACCAATCAGTACGAATCTCAAGGTTACTCAGATCAATTGAGGCAGATGGGGTATGTTCCTGCTAAAGAAGGCGAGGACGCCGATTTATGCATCGTGAATACTTGCACAGTGACTGAGGGGGCCGATAGCTCTTCGCGCCATCAAATTCGCGCTCTTTTAAGAGAAAATCCAAATGCAAAAATTGCAGTAACCGGGTGTATGGCGGAAAGCGCCCCTGATGCGATCCGCCTGATCGATGAACGGATTGAGATTGTTCCGAATGCAGAAAAAGAGAAGCTTGTAGAGCGGCTTTTTCCTGAAGATACGAGGTTGCCGGAATTCAATATCCAGGCATTTGATGCCCATACAAGAGCGTTTGTAAAGGTTCAAGACGGCTGCAATTCCTTTTGCACCTATTGCATCATTCCGTATGTGAGGGGGCGCTCCCGTTCCCGTCAGATTGAGGAGATTGTTCAGGAAGTCAAAGGACTTGTCTCCAATGGCTATAAGGAAGTGGTCTTGACAGGGATCAATGTGGGTGATTTTGACGGAGGGGGACGCCTTGTCGATCTTGTTCGGGCGGTAGATCAGGTGGACGGATTAAAACGTCTTCGAGTTTCTTCAATCGATCCGGATGAAGTAGATGCTGATTTGGCAGGGGCGATCCTAAATGGACGGACTACTTGCCCCAGCATGCATATTGTGCTTCAGGCAGGCTCGAATGTCGTCTTAAAACGGATGAATCGCAAATATACGCGGCAGGATTTTCTGGAGACAGTGGATCGGATGTGCCGGCAAAATCCCGACTTTACGGTCACCACGGATATTATCGTTGGCTTTCCCGGAGAGAGCGAGGGTGATTTCCAAGAGACTTTGGATATTGTGCGCCAAGTCCATTTTGCCAAGGTTCACATGTTTCCCTATTCTCCAAGAAAAAGAACTCGTGCGGCCCTTTATCCGAATCGAGTTCCGGATGATGTGATGCGCCGCCGCAAACAGGAATTGCTGCGGTTGGCTGAAAAAACAAGCTATGATTTGCGAGGCCGGTTTGTAGGACGCCGCATGCAGGTGCTTTTAGAAAATGAAGAACAGCCGGGGCGGCT
>DALYFE010000009.1:0-2051 GCA_031972195.1 Chlamydiales bacterium
AAACCCACCGTTTGCTGTTGCGCTTTTTGAGAGGATAAAACGCCGAGGCCCTCTATCCAAAGAGTATTTGGCATGTCTTTAGAAACCTGAGCATGATCGGAAACTCGAGGCGCCTTTCCTAAAACCATCAATGCATCTTCCGAGGAAGAAGCGATGAGATCTCCCTCTGATTGCGCAGAGGATATGGAAGTAGCAGAGGACGTTTGAGAGGCTCTATTGATAAAATGGCGATAGTTGCGCAAGTGGCTTGAGAGGCCATGATTTAAATAAAATAGATTTTGATCTGCTGCAAATAAAGAAAGGGCATTGCGCGTTGGAGCTGCAGATTCCAGATTTTTTTTAAGGGCATTGTCACAAGTAGTCGGAATGAAATAAAGAACATCTTGCGGCGCATTTTCATTGATATAATCAGCGAATTTTAAGTTGTTTTTAGTAAGACAATCGGTAGGCAGACTAGGAAAAGAGTTGAAAGAGACAAACGCTGCGCTTGTTAAAAAGCTGGGTGAGGATGGTGAGCCTGTTTGTAAAAAAAAAGGAGAACTTGCAAACGGTTGCAGCAGAGCCAAGTAGTATATATTTGATTCTTGAACTCCTGCAATCAGCGCTTGTCCAATGGAATTGATCGCAACATGGTTAATGCTGGCAAACGATGGTAGCGATGATAGATCGATTGGAGTGACTACATTAGAGCCAATGCTTACCCATCCGGCATAGGCATCGGAAGAACTTCCTCCAATGATCCCATTTCCCATATCGTTCAGGGCAACGCTAAAAATTTGCACATTGGAGGGTCCTCCAAAGCTGAGCGTTTGAGCTGTAGTCGACCCATTAGGAATGATTGCAGCGTAACTGCCTGTTCCGGAATATCCGCCAATTAGCCCATCGCCTAAGCCATTGATTGTCACTGCCTGAATGTTGCTATTTGCCGCTATTGGTAAATTTTGCAAAGGCGTCGCTAGATTCGATGTAAAATCAACTAGAGCGCCATATACTGTATTATTATCTGTTCCTCCAATAATTCCTTTTCCTGAGCCATTAATAGCAACGGATGAAGGCCCAAAAGTATTGGGTAAATTGATAATGGGAATGGGAGTTGGATTTGCGTGACTTGCGAATGCAACATAAGGGAGGCCTGAGACGTTGCCTGAAAAAAGGACTTGATTGTTATCATTGATTGCGACGCTTGAAATACTTCCTCCCTGCATAGGAGGAAGTAGAGGCAGTACAGTGCTTGAGTTGGGAGAGGTCAGTGCTGCATAGGCAAAAGTTCCACCATTGTCGCCATCCGTTCCTCCAATGATTCCATAGTTAGATGCATTCAGCGCAACACCTGATATACCGATGCCTGTTGTTGTGCTGCTGGCAGGGAGATTTGTAAAATAGACGGTATTTGGAATCGATGCAGTAGTAAAATAAGCAGCAAAAGGATTTTGAATTTGGGAAAGGATTCCATATCTTCCTCCTATGAGGCCGTACCCGCTGCTATTGAGAGCTACGCTATAAATGAGGCCTTGATTTGGCAATCCTTGAAGCTGAGTTACCTGATAGTCATTGAGGTTGGAAGAATTCAGAGTAATGATCGATGCAGCCGCAGAGTTAAAACTGTTCTCTGCTCCCCCTACAACACCCACTACTTTGGCCTGTCCGCAAGAAAAAGCAAGAAAAAAAAGAACGGAGATCCATTTTTTTAAAGGATCCAAAAAACAAAGCGCGCGCATAAAAAGGCCTCCACAAAATCGCTAATCCTAATGATTTTGAAAGTTATGATAATCCTATAAAAAACAGAAGAAAAACATTTGAACAGGACTGTCTTTTCCCAGAATCAGGATTAGTGTCAAAAAACCGCTAGCGAAAAAAAACCTAACTTACTCGCCCACAACATATTAAGCACTACCAATAAAGGGATTGACAAAGTATTTATTTCAATGGTTTTATATGTTAAAATTAAATAACAACTAACAAAAAAAACCATTAATTAAATGACCTCTTTTCCAATCAATCTAGATCCTTCTTCTGTTGCGGGGCTCTCTGCTCCCCCCTCCTCTATTACC
>DALYFE010000009.1:2061-4185 GCA_031972195.1 Chlamydiales bacterium
CTCACTTATCTTCAACAGGTTAAAACATTACCAATAAAAGGATTGATAAATTATTTATTTTTAACATTTTATGTGATAAAATTAAAAGATAACAAACAAAAAAAACAATATTAATTAAATGACCTCTTTTCCAATTAATCTAGATCCTTCTTCTGTTGCGGGGCTCTCTGCTCCCCCCTCCTCTATTACCTTTCGCAAACTGAAACTTCAAGCTCCATCAATTCCAAGCTTCGAGATGCTTTCTGAATCCGATTTCAAAAATCGAGAAATATCACACTCAAATACTCGAAAGGACGCGAAGAAATACCTGGTTGCTCTAGATGCAATGAAAGATGAATTCGGACAATTTTTAACAGAAGATTTTTTATCCCGGTTAGCAGAAAAATCAGGAATTGACGCTGAGGCTTTTTATCGAGAGCATCGAGATGATTGGCATATTCCCGGTATCAATTACGACTCGGCGACAGCAAAAGAAGACAACATATACTTAAGTCTGTATTGCGCTCTGAGGACGCTCAGTGATCCGGAAATTACAAATCCTCGCATAAGAAACACCGAGTTTATTAATCACCTTCGCGCAGCCATAGAATCAAGAGATTACCAAGACAACCGAAAAAGAAAAGAATTTAATGGAGATGAATTAGAGCTAGGCAATGCTGTCAACCTAATCCAGCGTCTGTCTTTAAAAAAAATGACCGGCGTTGATTTATCTAAAGTCACTCATAATATGATTGATGGTGCGGCAAAAGAGACTCCTGAAAAGCTACAAGACATCGACAGACAAAATATCGGACAAAAAATCGAAACCATCAACGAAGACTTAAAACATGCCGGTCCTGAATTCGAGAAAGATAAATGGAAACTGAGTAAACAAAAATTCCAGGGAGAATTTGGAATTAACAATGATATTTGCGGAAAATCAAATGTTCCCTATGTGCGCTCGATTCAAAAATTAGCAGGAAAATTCAGAATATTCTGTCGTTTTGGCACTCCGACAATCCAAGAATCCGGGAAACCAACCAAAATAGATCCAATATTTGAAGCTGCATTAGATGCCGTTAAACGAGATAGAAAAGTATTTCTATATGTTAACCATCAAAGACGCGATGGAAAAGAAGGTTTGCGAACCCATGTAATCGAAGCTCTGCAGGCAAAATATCCTGGCACTTTCCATTGCGCATCCATTCCTTTAGATGGGAAAATTATTGAATGTTTGAACCCAGAAAATCCAAACAAGCACAAGGAATCAGAAACCCTTGAGGCCTTTCGAAACTTTGTTGTCAGTAGTTTTTTGAATCAAGAACATGGCTGCAATCTACCCATCATTCCCCGTGGTAGAGAGCGGCAGATCGTTGAAAACGCATTCGACCGCGTCAAAGATTTGTATTTTGATGGCACTCCTGACTGGGCCAAAAGAGAAGTCCGCGAAGCATTTTGGGGGATTTTCAATACAGAATTAAAACTTGCGATTATGCAAGAACTCAACCCCGATTACATCAACTCGGCCTGCAAAGATAATAAGGACCGAGGAGGAACATTAGGCACGATTGATGAGGTCATCCTTCTTGTAAAATTAGGGCAAATCGAAGACGAAGGCAAACTCAAAGCCATTGTCTATAATGCATTAGCCCCTTTCATAGTGAAATATGAAGCGATTTTGAACAATCCCCAAAAGCCAAGCGACCATCGTCTTGGATATTTGATTGCAGTATTGAATCATATTGCAAATCTCAAGCCTGATCAATTGCAGAAAATCCAGGAAAACCATCGGGAAGAGCCAAGGACAACAAAAATCGAAGATCAATATTTTCCTTTAGAAGATTCGTTTCAAAAGAATTTATCTCCCAAGGCTAGTCCGGCCGCATAAATCGCTGCTTGACACCGCCTGCTCCGATATTCTATTTTTAATAGATATGCGTGGGAGATTTTCATGAAAGCAGTTATCGCAAAGGCCGATTTAGTCGGCATCATCGGCAAGATTCAAAATGTCATTCCGGTAAAGCCATCATCGCCAATTCTGGCGAACGTCCTTCTCGAGGCCATCGATGATCAATTGATCGTCAGCGCAACGGACTTGACTGTGAGCATGCGCTGCTATGTTGGGGCAAAAGTGATTGAAGAAGG
>DALYFE010000009.1:4195-17290 GCA_031972195.1 Chlamydiales bacterium
GCTGATTCGGGAATTGACAGCGCCTCAGATCAAGATCAGCGCTCAAACCCACGAGTCTGCTGAAATTACAACCGGCACCTCTGTTTTCAAGATCCATGGGATGAATCAATCCGAATTCCCGCAGCTGCCCGACTTGTCCGGATCTCCTGAAATCTCCATTCCAAAAACAGTACTCAAAGAAATGCTTTCAAAAACATCTTTTGCGGCGGCAAGAGAGGACAGCCGATTTACATTGAATGGAGTGCAGCTTCAAGTAGCGCAGCAAAAGGCGACATTCATCGGAACCGATGGAAAACGCCTTTCCAAAATTTCCACTTCTATTGCAGTCGATCCGTCTCTGCAAGGCTCGTATGTCCTTCCTTTAAAAGCGGTTGAAGAGATCATCAAAATCCTGGACGATACCGATACGCCTGCTACTTTGAGCCTCTCTTATGACAAGATTTCCATTGAGGCAGGGCCTCTTACTTTGATTGCCAAACTATTGGCGGGACAATATCCGGATGTCGATCGGGTAATTCCGACGAATCTGGCCCATCGGTTCTCGATCCATCGAGAAGAACTGATCGCGCTCCTTCGTCAAATTTCTCTCTTTACTTCCGATACAAGCAATTCAGTTCGCTTTAGCTTTGAAACGGGACAACTCCATTTATCGGCAATGAGCAATGAGATTGGCGAGGGGCGTGTCAGCATGCCGGTCGATTACGCAGGATCAAAGCTCGATATTGCATTCAACCCCTTCTTTTTCCTGGATATCCTCAGACATAGCAAGGATGAGACCATCCAATTTGGACTCAATGACGCTCACAATCCGGGGGTTGTCACAGATTCCGGAGCGGCTCTTTTTGTGATCATGCCAATGCGGTTGAACGAAACGCCAAGCAGTCCGGCGCCTGCTGCCGCGGCATCTACCCCAATGTGACTTTGAGCATTCGGTGAACCGCGTTTATCTAAAGCACCTATATCTGCGTAATTTCCGTAATTATGCGGAAGCAGAGGTGCAATTTTCACCGAATGTCAATGTGATCTGGGGCGACAATGCTCAGGGAAAAACCAGTCTTCTGGAGGCAATCCACCTCCTTTCTACCGGAAGGTCCTTCCGCAGTCAGCATCTCTCCGAACTGATCCGGGAGGGAGAACAATTTTTTTACTTGGAGGGAGAAGTTGTTCTCAATCAAATTTCTCAATCGATCAAACTCTCTTTTGACGGACGGGTCAAACGCTTGGAAATCAATTCAAGCGTCCATTCCTCCTTTGCCCCCCTCTTGGGTTCCCTTCCACTGGTGCTCCATGCCCCGGGCGATACAGAACTCATTAGCGGCTCCCCCTCTTTAAGACGGCGTTTTCTCAACTTACATCTGGCGCAAAGCGATCCATTATATGTCCATCACCTCACCAGGTTTTGGCGGGCGATGAAACAAAGAAACTATCTGCTCCGAAATAAAGCGGCAGAGCCCATCGAATGCTGGGAGGACGAAATGGTCCGCTCAGCCGCCTACTTGCATAAAATGCGCTCTATCCTCATCGAGGAATTAAAAGCTCCCCTGGAAATCCATGGCAAGGTCCTTTCGGCAAGCTTGGAGCTCCATGAGCTGCGCTATCATCCTTCGCATCCGGACGATTATTTGCATCAGTTGCGGAAAAATCGACATCGGGAACAAGATCTCGGCATGACTTTAGTAGGTCCCCATCGAGACGACCTTTCATTTTGGATCGGAGGAAAATCGGCTCGGATCTTTGCCAGTGAAGGGCAAAAAAAAACCGCTATCGCATCTCTTCGCCTCGCCGAATGGGATCAATTGGCCCACCGCTTAGGCCACGCCCCGCTCATGGCCATTGATGATTTCGGGCTGTCGTTTGATCCATCCAGACAAACTCTTTTCCATGAAAAACTCGCCCTCCTCGGACAAGTCCTCATCACAACCCCCTCTCTAACCTTCGATATTGCTTCCCATAACATTCAAATTCAAAATGGAAATCCAGTTTTTAATATGCAATTTAATTAACATCTGATAATTGACTAATTATATATAAAGAAGAGGTTTTTTTGAAAAAGTCCCCACGTAGATTTTTAAATGTATTCCTTCTCGCGATGCTGAACCTTTCAGTCATGGCCTCGCTCCGCAACCTCCCAATCATTGCCGAATATGGACTGGAATCTGCCATTTTTTACTTCATCGTCGCCCTTCTTTTCCTGTTTCCGGCAGCGCTGATTTCTGCAGAACTTGCAACCGGATGGTCTGAAACAGGAGGAATTTATATCTGGGCCAAAGAGGCATTCGGTCCGGGATGGGGATTTTTTGCCGTCTGGATGCAATGGATTCACAATGCAACCTGGTTTCCTGCGATCCTTTCTTTCTCGGCAACAGCGCTAGCCTTTCTATTCAACCCGGCTCTTGCAGATAACAAAATCTTTTTGCTTTGCGTTGTTCTTATTGGATTTTGGGGCTTTACGATTTTTAACTACTTTGGACTCAGAACCTCCACCTGGTTTAGCACGATCGGAGTGATTGCCGGCACAATCATTCCCGGAATTTTAATTATTGCTCTGGGACTGCATTGGATCGGGACGGGACATCCTCTAGCGATTGATATCTCCTGGAAAGGGTTGGTTCCAAAAAGCGCGGGCATCCAAGATTTAGTCTTCTTAACGAGTTTATTTCTTGCATTCGGAGGACTCGAAGTCTCAGCTGTCCATGCAGGAGAAGTTAAAAATCCGCAAAAATCCTTTCCCCGGGCCATTGCAATCGCCGCAGGGATTGCTCTAGTTCTTTATGTGGTCGGCGCTCTATCGATTGCCATCATGATCCCGAAAGAACAAATCAGCGTGATTTCCGGATTGATGGAAGCCTTCCACCTTTTTTTCACAAATATGGGAATTTCCTGGCTGATCATTCCTGTGGGATTGATGATTATTTTGGGAGCCGTAGGAGAGCTCAACGCCTGGATCATCGGGCCAATACGAGCCATGCATGCAACGACAAAGCATGGCGACCTTCCCCCCTTCTTTCAAAAACTCAATCGCCATGGAATGCCGGCCCATCTCCTGTTATTCCAAGCAATTGTCGTCACGCTCGTCTCGTTTGTCTTTCTCTTGATGCCAAGCGCCAGCAGCGCCTTTTGGATTTTAAGCGCCATGTCTGTGCAGCTCTACTTGCTCATGTACATCGTCATGTTTCTTGCCGCAATCAAATTGCGCTACAGCCATCCGCACATTAAAAGAACATACAAAATCCCTTTCAGAATGCACGGCATTTGGTGGATTGCATCCATTGGAACGATCAGTTCCGTTTTTGCTTTTTTTATCGGGTTCATTCCGCCTGCCCAACTCGATGTTGGCAGCCTTTGGTTTTATGAGGGATTTTTAATCTTTGGAATTTTTATCATGTGCTTGGTCCCTTACTTGATCTACCACTTCCGCAAACCAAGCTGGAAACCGAAAAAGTAAGGCTAGGGCGTGTCGTCAATTAACTTATGAAGAGCTCTGTGCGGTTTTTCCAGAAGGACTTTGCGCTCAATCTCATAAACTTGCCCGAAGTTGATCTCGATCTCTGCGCTGTGCCCTTCCGAAAAATCCCTCAGAAGATTAATTGACGACATGCCCTAGATATCAAAGACTCGCAGGTACGCCTCTCCCAATGGAAAGGACTCTACCGCTTCATGCATTCTTTTCGCCCGGAAATGGGAAAGGACCTTGTTCGCAAGCATCTTGCCCAGCTGCACTCCTTCCTGATCGAATGAATTGATGTTCCAAATGAATCCTTGAAACGCCACTTTATGCTCGTAATAGGCAAGCAATGCGCCAAGCGTGTAAGGATCTAAACGCTCTGCCATTAAAATCCTGCTCGGACGGTTCCCGGGGAACTGTTTGTTAGGATTTTTGTTGTCCTGTCCAGATGCTAATGCGATAGACTGAGCAAACAGGTTCGACAAGAGTTTTTCTTGGGACGTCGTATGCTGGATCTCTAAATCATTCGGATGCTGACTTTTCTTAAAGCCGATAAACTCCAAAGGAACGACATCTGTTCCCTGGTGAATGAGCTGATAGAATGAATGCTGGCCGTTCGTTCCGGGTTCGCCCCAAATCACAGGACCTGTAGAAAACGTACACGCCTCTCCCCGATTATTGATCCTTTTCCCGTTCGATTCCATATCAAGCTGCTGCAAATGCGCAGGGAAACGAAGCATTGCTTGAGAATATGGAATGATTGCAACAGTCGGAAGATGTAAAAAGTTGCGGTTCCAAATCCCTAGCAAGGCAGAAAGGAGCGGAAGATTGGACCGAATAGGCGCACGCAGAGCGTGGAGGTCCATCGCATGGGCTCCACGTAAAATTTCTTTAAATCCATGGAGTCCTAAACAAAATCCAAGCATAACCCCTCCCACCATCGAAGTGGCGGAATAACGGCCTCCAACAAAGTCCCACATATAAAATGAGGCTAAATAGCGCGATGGATCGTCCATTGGGCTTTTTTCCCCGGTCACTGCGACGAAATGCTCTCTCGGATCCAAGCCCATTTTGCGAATGCGGGTTCGGACAAACTCTTCATTGGTCAGGGTTTCAAGAGTGGAACCCGATTTGGAAACAACCACTACCAATGTCTTTTTTAAATCCAATTTGCCCAAGATGGTATTTGCGTCATCAGGATCCACGTTCGAAATAAAATGGACCCTCCGGTTCGGTTGGTGGAAGGCTTCCAAGGCAATGGATAAGGCCCGAGGGCCCAAGTCCGATCCGCCAATCCCAATTTGGACCAAATCGGTGAATTTCCCCTCGATATGGGCTAAAAATTTTTCCAGTTTTTTAAGCTCTAAAGCAGATTTTTCTGAGGCCGCAGCGGCTGCAGGCGCTGTCTGCCGGTCGGAGAATACATCCCTCATCGCCGTATGAAGCACTGAGCGATTTTCACTTTCAAATCCTTCAATCCGATTGATTTTCTCTCCTGACTGCATGCGATGCATTTGATCCAATGCACCCGCCTCTTGAGCTAAGACATACAAAGCGTCCAGCACGTTTGCATCGACCCTTTCAGTCGCATAACACAAATCAAATCCCTCTGCCTTCAAAAGCATAGTTTCAATGCGCTTTGGGGTCAGTTCTCGAGTCAAATCAACCGGTTTTTCGGCCAAGCGTTTGAGTGTTTTGCATGCTGGATAGTGAGGAAACATAACCATAAGGCTCCCGGAAGATTCTATTCGAACAATCGCAAAAAATCTTTGTCTTGGCAAGAAATGTTGCAATCCGCTATCATAACGAACTCATCATTCGGGGCATAGCGCAGTTTGGCTAGCGCGACTGGTTTGGGACCAGTAGGCCGGGGGTTCAAATCCCTCTGCCCCGAATTCTTTCACTGAAACCTCCTGCGGCAGCCCAATCGGATCTCCCTCTACAATCACAGTGCCTCCCGCAGCGCAAAAACCAAAAAGCTTTCTTTTTCCCTGAGCGGAAAGAGCATCCGAAAACACATACAAGAAATCAACGCCTTCCCATAATTCCGTTAAAAACGGTTCAGGGATCACCCGAAATGGGCATACAAGCCGATCGAACAAACAATCGAGTCTATGCAGGATCGGTCCATTGCAAAGCGTCTCTTCAGGAAAACAAACCGCAAAAGGACTCCTTTCAGAAAGCCTTAGCTCGTTGCCCTCTTCCCAGACCAAGCCGTCCCATCCCTTCATCCCTTGGGTTGCCACAAGAAAATGCTCAAAACGCTCTTTGGAAACAAGCTGAAGCATTTCGGCAGCAGTTCCACATCCTCTGGTATCAAAAAATAAATAGGTAGCAAGCTCATCGGGGAGCGCATGGGCCAGCATCTGAAAATAATGAGCAAACGCATTGGCGCAAAAAAGCCTGCGTAAATGCGCCTCCGATGTCTGGGAGCGTCCCATGGACCAGACAGCCCAATTTTCCTCCAATTTCTCGCTCCAACAGAAAAAGGAGCTAAAATCGGCAGAGCCCTGATAAAGACAGGCTCCGATCGTTTGCTCCTGATACAAAGGCCAAACATCCTTTGTGAACAAAGAAAGGGCCAGCTTGATCGACTGAAAATGCAATTCATCATCCAACGGAAAATAAGGAGCGTCGAGCCCTAGATCAAATTGCCAAAAAACCTCTCCGGAAATCCCTTCCAGAAGCGATTTCCAGTTCAAATTATCGGAAGCTGTGCAAGGCAATCGAATAATGTTCATAAAACCTTTTGAAATGGTAAAAAGTAAATATTCCGTCCTTTCTTCATCCAAAGATCGGAGAAAAAAGAATCGCCGTAATTTTTTGGGTTTAACTCATAGTGGGGAGCACCCAGTAAAGGTCTCCAAGAAGATAACTCTAAAAAAACAGCCAGCATTTGGTTGGCATAAGGAGCGTCATCCGTGACAAATGTCGCCTTGCCTCCTTCGACCAATAAACGCTCCATTGCCTCTATAAATGGCCTCTGGACAAGGCGATGCTTGGCATGGCGCAGCTTGGGCCAGGGATCGGGAAAGTTCATAAAAACTTCTTTCAAACTATTTTTTGGCAAATAGTGCTTTGTCAAAATGGCCGCATCCCCGCAAATCACATAAAGGTTTGTAATTTTTTCTCGATGAAGACGCCCCCAAGTTTTTCTAGAACGATCGAATCGAAGATCGAGGGCTACCCAATTATAATCGGGGTACTGTTTTGCCTTTTCACAAATCCATTGGCCATTTCCGCTGCAATATTCCAGCATAACCTCTCGATCATTCCCAAAAATTTTCATGTCGGACCAGGAAATGGGAGGAAACTCTTCATGCCGATCGTAAACGGGAGGGACATAAAAAAATCGGTCCAATAAAACAGGTTGTCTATTTTCCCATGTAAAAGGAATTCTTAATTCTTTTAGCTGCGCCATAACGAATAGTATAATGGCCGAAAGGCTTGATAGAAAGTCAAAAAACCGCAATGATCCGGGAATAAACACAAGGCGGTCTACCCTCAATGGATTTTGCATTTTTATATTCTTCCTGGGTCTTTTTGTCTCTCATGACCATGATCCCATCAGTGATCATATGCCTTCTAATCTTATGGTTTGTCCGAAGGGTTGTTTCCTCCTCTGTGCTAAAAAAAAACCATGATGTAGCCGGATTTGCATTTAGCATTATTGGGGTGCTTTATAGTGTGATTTTAGGATTTACAGTCATCAATGTGCAAAATCGATATATCAAGGCTGAGGAAAACATCCAAACCGAAGCGTTGATTTTAGCGGACTTATACCGAATGGCCGCCTATTTTCCTGAACAAGGAAAACAAGACGTCCGCAGCGTGCTTCGAAAATATGTGTCTTACATCTCGAAAGAAGAATGGGAAAACGTGGAAAATAAAAACATTCACATAAACGCTCAAGCGGTAATGGATCAAATTTGGAACGCCTATTATGCAGTAAATCCGGCAGATCAAAAAACATGGGTCTGGTATGAACAATCGATCGGGAAGCTCGATGATCTGATGAATGCGCGTCTTTCAAGGCAATTTAATTCGTGGGCCCACTTAAGCACAATGATGTGGACCCTTCTGCTCGTAGGAGCTGCCATTACCATTTGCTTTATGTTTTTCTTTGGCTTGGAAAATATCAGAAGCCAAATGTTAATGACAGCGCTCCTTGCAGGATACCTTTCTTTTATGCTCTATCTCGTATTTTCGTTAGATCACGTATTCAAAGGACCCGAAGCCATTAAACCATCGGCCCTGCAGGAAGTGACCACCCTGTTCGACCGCTGGGATCACACAGAATGATCAACGCATCGAGCCTCTGTGAAATGAATATCCCAGGGAGATGCCTCCATTTTGAAGAACTCTCCCCTAAAAGAGGAGAGATTCTCCGCTCCGGTGATGAGCGGCAAATTCTTTGCCCCAGGTTATCAGATAGCCCACTTGACCCTGTCCTAAAGAACAGGGATAAGCCTTAAGCTGCCCGTTCACAAGCAAAGCAAAAAAGCGGAGCGTTTTTGGACTCCATTTTTCTAACTCGGCTGCGGATAGCCTTTCGGAAAATTTTGATGCGAAATAATTTTTCAATTTGAAGAATACCAATATATTTTAACTACAATGAAGATATAACCCTTGCGTGTTTGTTGAGCGAGTTGGTATATATACATCAATACACCCATCTTGCAGAGGTTTTATACAATGAAATACTCCTTCTTCCTTCTAACTCTTACGGCTCCAATACTCTCTTGGGCAAATGCTCCGGCCCAGCTCATTGAAATAAAAAAAATCTTCATCTCCTCTCCCCTAATCTATGCAATTTTGAGCCTAATGTCCGTTTTGTCAATGACCCTTTGGCTCTATACGCTCATCACCTTCCGTGCAAAAGACATCATGCCCGCTCCCTTTTTGCAAGACCTAAAAGGAATGCTGGAAAACAAAGATTGGGAAAAAGCCAAGCACCTGTGCTTAACCCGCCCCAATCTTCTCTCCTCTATTATCTCAACAGGCCTTGCTACCCGCGATCTCGGAGCGCAAGTAATGATCGATGCAATGAAAACTGAAGGGAAGCGAGCCGCGACTCCTCTTTGGCAACGACTGTCTTTATTGAATGATATTGCAATTGTAGCTCCCATGCTCGGATTGCTTGGGACTGTGATCGGGATGTTTTATGCGTTTTACGATGTCAATCGTTCAGCGGAAAGCATCAACGCCCTGTTCGATGGACTGGGAATTGCCGTGGGCACCACCGTAGCCGGCCTGGTCGTTGCAATCCTTTGTATGCTTTTTTCTACAACTTTAAAATATCGTCTCATCAAAACATTAAGTCATGTTGAAAATGAAGCGCTGCATTTAAGCACATTGATTCCAAACCAAGGGTCTTAATAGTGGAACTAATCCCTCACGACGAAATTCGCCCTGCCCAGCAGTTCAATTTTGCTCCCATGATTGATTTTCTGTTTTTAATGCTCTCTCTTTTCGCTACGCTGGCGATTGCAGGAGCCGCCTTGTTTGATGCAGATGTGAGTTTGGTAGAATTAAAATCAGAGCCCGGAAAAACATCGATCCGAACAGATCAGGAGATACAACATCTCCACATCAGCATCAATCAATCAGGCAGCTACAAGTGGTTGACGGAGTTTCAGCAATATCCTCTGGAAAACATACATGCGGTCCAAGAAGAGCTGGCTCGCCAATATCAAATCGGCGCCCTGCCCAAAGACAAGTCCAAGACAGAGGTCTTGCTTCATATTGACAACCAAGCTCCTTGGGAGGCCGTCGCCAAGATGATCTTCGCAGTCCGGGAGCTTGGTTTTACTGCGCACCCGGTTTATGAGTCCCATGAGAACTTTAAGACGGCTTCTTAGGCATCTGAATACGATAAATCTCTTCCAATTGATCCCCTTCTGAAATGCAGCAATTCAAATCTTTCAACCTGCCTGATTCCATATCGTAGACCCATCCGTGGATGGAAAGCATTTGTCCCTGCGCCCAAGCTTCTTGAACAATCGTCGTATGGCAAACATTCATCACCTGCTGCAATACGTTGAGCTCCACAAGACGGTTTTTCCGTTTTTTTGGATCTTCAATGCAATCGAGCTCCTCTTTATGTTTTGCATAGACATCGCGAATATTTCTTAGCCAGTTATCAACAAGGCCTAAGTGATGATTTTCCATAGAGGATTTGACCCCTCCGCAACCATAATGCCCGCAGACAATGACATGCCGGACCTTCAAAATACTGACTGCAAATTCAAGAACTGACAAGCAGTTAAAGTCTGTATGAGGAAATACATTGGCTACATTCCGATGAACAAATAACTCACCGGGAGCCAGCCCTATAATTTCATTCGCAGGGACCCTGCTATCCGAACAGCCGATCCACAAATAAAGAGGATCTTGATCTTTTGCCGTATTTTTAAAAAAATCGGGATCCTGGCTTGTTTTTTTGAGCACCCATTTTTCATTATTTTGAAATAAAATTTTTAACCTTTTCAAGCATGCACCTCAAATTGTATGGCCCAGTATACTCGATTGGGTAAAAAAACTCTAAGAGACTGTTATAACAGTCTCTAAATAATCCGGTCTCCTCCATCTACATAGACAACCGATCCTGTGGCATACCCGCATTGGACCAAATACGCAACCGCTTCAGCAATATCCTCAGGCTTTCCTATCCGTCTGGCCGGCAATCGCTTGGCCATTTGTTCAAACTGCGCTAACCGTTCTTTTTCAGGAACTCCTTCCCACACAGGAGTAGCCACTGTGCCCGGCGCTATTGCATTGACCCGAAGAGGCGCCAGCTCCAACGCTAAAGCCCTTGTAAGACCTTCTATGCCGGCATTGATTGCAGCCCCTGCAGCAAAATGCATAAAAGGCTTTTGGGCTGCAACTCCGCAAAAAAATGTAATGGAACCTCCTTGGCGAAGGTTCGGCGCGCCATATTTTGCAGCTAGGTACTGTCCCCAGAACTTATTGTCAAAAAAACGTTTCACATCATCGAGAGGTGTGTGCAAAAACGGCCCGATTACAAAATTTGCGGCGGATGTCACCAAATGATCGAAAGGACCGATCGAGCTGAAAAACTGACTGATTTCTTCTTCTTTTGTAATATCGAGAACATAACTTTCTACATTCCCAATACTCTGGGCTGCTCTTTCCAGCTTATCTCTCGAATGGCTGGCGATCACAATCTCGTGGCCAATAGAATAAAGCTTGCGGGCAGATGCCAGGCCCATCCCCGAACTGCCTCCGATAACAACCGTTCTTTGTTTATTTCCCATAAAACTCCTCACAGTTTTCCTAACACTTTCATTGTATACTGGTCCGGCAAAGCGCGAAGCCACCAAGCCAATAGTCTATAAAATAAAGAAGGATAGCAACGAGATTTTCCACTGAAAGCATAATCCACCATGTATTTTCCCATTTTTTCCGGTTTCCATGTGAAAGGAAGCTCTCCTTTAAGTCCCGGAGTATCTACGGGCCCCGGATATACAACGGAAAATGTAAGAGAGGTATCAAAATACGTTAAAGAAAGCCCTTCAAAAGCTTTTGCAATCGCTGCCTTCGATGCAGCATAAGCGCTTCCTGCAGGAGGAGCAAATACGGCATTTACCGAACTGGTTGCAATAAAATGAGCGCCCCCATTTTTCTGGCAGGGCTTTTCCCAAAATTCAATCCAGGCCAGTACTCCGAAATAGTTCACACCCATAATTTTTTCGTGAATCTTAAGATCAAAGCGATCGGGATTTTCAACAGCAGATTCTCCTGCAATGCCGGCATTTAGAAAAAAAAGAGACGGACATAGATTCCTTTCTAAGAGCGAGTTCGAAACCTCCTCGATTTGCTCTTTTTTTGAGACATCGCAAATCATCGGAATAAAAGCATTGGAAAGGTCTTGCTGCATTTGAGCGAGTTTGTCCGCAGAACGGGCGACTCCAATCACAATCCACCCCTGCTTAACCATTTCTCTTGAAATGGCCTCTCCTATCCCGGAAGAAGCTCCGGTAACTAAAGCAATATTACTCATAAATTTTCACCCATTTCCGATTTATGAACGCTGACTCGATCATGAATCGAAGCCATCAAACTCTCAAGCATATGCGATTTGCATCAATTGGTTCTTGCAAAAAAAAATGAATACCACATAAATTCTTTACGCTCTACAGAGAATTTTTTAACCAAAAGGAGAAATTTATGGCTGCAGCAGCAACGAGTAGAATCGTCTTTAATGAGTTTGCCAAGATTGGATTGCAAGTGGGCCAGATCGTAAAGGCGGTGCCATTTCCAAAAGCGCGCAATCCTTCCTATCAAGTGACTGTTGATTTTGGCGACCGCACCTTAACAACATCTGCACAACTTCCTAGCAATTATCCAGACATTCAATCCCTTTTTGGGAAGACTGTCATAGGCATCACCAATCTACCGGAAAGACGTATCGGCGGATTCAAATCGCAATTCCTAATGGTTGGATTTCCGGATGCGCACGGACATGTTCAGTTGCTCAATACAAGGGAAAAAGCGATCACGGTCGGCTCATATCTTTATCCTACAAATGATGCCAAGCCAATGATCGATTACGATCACTTCAAAAAGGCAGCGATCCATAGCGGGACCGTAACAAAAGTGAAAGAGCTGTCCGAAGATTCGTTTGCAGTCAGTTTGGACATGGGAGAAGAGCTGGGAGAAAGAGAAACAGTGCTCGTCGATGTACCGAAAGACATTGTCGACTCTCTTGAAGGGACGCAAGTAGCTGTTTTGATTAATCTGGAAAAAGATTGCATCCATGACCCGGAAACAATCATTCTCACAGCGCCTCTCAATGACCGGCAAAGAATGCCTTTAGGAGTTGATTGCGAAGAGAACCGCATGCCTGCAAACGGCGCTGAACTCTTTTAAATCAGTCAACTACAAACGATTTATATAAAAAAAATAATAAAATAAGACGCCTAGGATCTTCCGATTCATAAGAACTGGAAGATCCTTTTGTCAAAAAAGAGATTTTTATGAACAGATACAAGAAAAATTCAAAAAAAATGAATCCACTCTTCTATTTCCTGCTATTTTCTCATTGCTTCGTCACTTCTCTCATCGGAGCGGCTTTTTACCTAACGCCTTCAGGAAAAATGATTATGGATTCCAGTACTTACACCGAAGAAATCCATCGATTCTTGCAATGCGAAGAAGCATTCATTTTGGGCATCATCCCCGAATATGACGCCTTGCTGGAAATTGGATGCGCCCGAGCGGAAAGAGCGGAAATGATTGCAAAAATGGGCAGATATTTTTACGGGATCGACATCAATCAAGAACACATTGACAACGCACAAGTTTTTTTAAGAACGAAGAAAATCGAAAAACAGGCAACGGTTTCTGTTTTTTCCGCCAACGATTTGACAAAAGCCACGTTTCCCCTTCCTCCGGACAAAAAAACCTTGATCCTGTTTCCATTTAACCTCCTTGGAAATCTGCAAGATTTTCACCTCATCCTTGCCAACATGATCGATATTGGACAGGATTTTTGCTTTTCAACTTACAAAATCACCAAAAAAGTCAGCAAATCCAGGGAGCTGTATTATTCAAACTGCGGCTGTCAGAACATTCGATACAGCAAAACACTCATTGGAGATCTATTTGATTCAGAAGATGGGCTTCAT
>DALYFE010000009.1:17300-21287 GCA_031972195.1 Chlamydiales bacterium
CATAGCGCAGCTTTTAAGGTCAGCTATATTATCGATATTTTAACGCACTTGCTTGAGAAGAAAAAATTGACGGCGACAATTACCGTCTCGGACATGGGACAGCTTGGCTATCTCATTTACATCAAGCGCATTTTGAAGCAGCATGAGCCGGGTGAGTTTGATCATTAGATCCATTGCCGTTCAACCAAACTATTAGACCTCTAACGATTCGTCGCTTTCGAGGTCTATTCCGGCCCCTGCTTGACAACCGTATAGAACTGCACTATGCTGGTTTCGCAAATGGATTACAATGACTTGTAATTATTTAATAAATTCGAAATTTCAAACTCTGCATTTCCTAAAACAAATTCTTTATTTCTCAGCATTTACAATCATTTTTTGCACCGCGAACCTCCCCCTATTTGGTCAAACATGGGCTGAAAAAACTCTGGCCGAAATGACGCTCGAAGAAAAATTAGGACAGCTCTTTGTTGCGCCCGCATGCCCTTTCGCAGGAGATGCGCATTGGGATAACTGGATGAACGCAATGGAAACGCTCCATATCGGGAATGTCATTGCAAAACAGGCAACACTCTGCGCCCATGTGCAATTTTTAAATCGCCTGCAATCGGAATCCACTTTGCCTTTACTCGTCACTGCCGATGCCGAGTGGGGACTGGCTATGCGGATCCAGGATGGAATGGCATTTCCAAAAAACCGCATTCTTGGCGCAATGGGTGATTTGGACTTGATCTATCGAATTGGAGCTGAAATCGCAAGACAGGCTAAAAGAATCGGCATCCACATGAATTTGGCCCCGGTTGCCGATGTCGACAATTGTCCAGGCAACCCGGTCATCGGGATTCGCTCATTTGGATCAGATCCGATCCATGTTGCAGCTTGCGTCTCAGCATTTATCTTAGGGACACAATCTCAAGGAGTTTTGGCTTGCGCCAAACATTTTCCTGGGCATGGCGATACAGTCATTGATTCTCATAAGGCGCTTCCTCTGATCCCCCACACCAAAGAAAGGCTCGATGAACTGGAGCTGATCCCTTTTCGCTCTGCCATTCAAAGCGATGTCTCAGCAATTATGAGCGGACATTTGCTTGTCCCTTCTATTGATCCTGATTTTCCGGCCTCTCTTTCACACAAGACATTAACCGGCCTTTTAAAAAATGATCTGAACTTCAAAGGGCTGATTATCACCGATGCGCTGAATATGAAGGCGCTCAGCGGATCTCCTGAAGAAATTGCTTTGGCAGCATTTGAGGCGGGATCCGACCTGCTGCTTTATGGAGCCCATTTACTCCCTGTTGTAGAAGAACTTTTAACAACAACCATTCCAAGAGCCTATGAAGCCTTAAAGCAAGCAGTTCTAAATGGGAGGGTTTCTTCTGAAAGGCTCGATCAAAGCGTACTGAAGATTTTGTCGATCAAAGAACGGCTTGGACTTCATATGCAAAGAACGGTTTCCGAAGAAAATCTCATAGAATCTCTTTACACCCAAGAAACATTTGATCTATACACCATAATAGGCGGTGGAAAATGACCTTTCTCCAAAATCGATGGAAAAGTTTCTCGGCCTTAATTCCGGCAGCCGCTATGGCTTTTCTAGATCAAACGATCTTACCTGTCGCGCTGCCAACAATCCAAACAGAGTTTCAAGCCTCCGACACTGCATTGCAATGGTCTATCGATGCTTACCTGTTAACAATTGCAGTGTTTGTCTTAGCCGGAGGAAAGTTAGGCGATCGAATCGGCCACCGGCGAAATCTCATGACCGGCATTTCCGGGTTTATCATCTGTTCGGCAATTTGCGGTCTGAGTACAAATATTACAATGCTCATTATCGCCAGAGCATTTCAAGGGATCAGCGCAGCGTTGATTTTCCCCTCTCAAACGGCTCTTGTAGCACAGATTTTCCCTCTCAAAAATCGAGGAAAAGCCACAGGAATGATTGTCAGTATCAGCTCTTTATTCATGATCCTAGGTCCCTTGGTCGGAGGTTATTTCACACAAGTGGCCTCCTGGCATTGGATCTTTTGGATCAATCTTCCGATTGGACTCATTGGACTTTGGCTCATCAGATCGTTTCTCCCTGCCTCCGAACCTGGAAAAGGAAAAATAGACCTGCCGGGATTTTTCTTTTTTGCAATCGGATCTAGCGCTTTAACAATCAGCTTCATGGAAGCTGGCAATTGGGGATGGATCTCTTCAAAAACAATGATTGCGTTCCTCATAACGGCCATCGCCGGTTTCTTGCTGCTTAGACGGGAACATCACACTCCCCACCCGTTTCTCGACCTAACTCTTTTTAAGCGCCCCGTTTACGCAGCAATCAATATTAACGTAACAATCATTCAATTTATCATGATGATCTCTGTTTCCAGGATTATCTATATTCAAGAAATCTTGGGATATTCTCCATTGCAAACAGGGATGATTGCCTTTGTCTCCGGCTCTCCAATATTTTTCTTTGCGCCAATTGCAGGATTTCTTTCTGATCGATACTCGCCAAAACTACCAATTGCAATTGGCTATCTTTCTTTAATCTATTCATTCATGTGGCTTGGATTCTTCAGCACACCTTCCTTGTTCAGCTTACTTCTCTCTCTTACCGCTTTTGGAGCAGGGCTCCCTCTGATTTTCACTCCTTCTTACTCCTCCGCCCTAGCTTCCGTACCTCCGCAAAAATCAGGAGTTGCGATGGGGATCATTCTAACGCTTCGAATGCTTGGAGGAACTGTTGGATTGGCCTTAATCCAGCTATTTATCGGCAGCGTAGAACGAAGCGAAATGCCAAAGATGGGAGAGCGTCTGGCGAAAGTCAGCGCCTTTTCCAATGTGCACTTTGCACTGGGATTTCTGCTGATGATCGCATTTGCAGTAACATTTGTTCTCCATAACAGAAAATCAGCCCACCATCTCCCGGAAACTCCGGCAGAAGGATGGGATTAGAAATCTTATATAGCGCTTTAAAATTCCACTGATAGAATTTTAAAGCGCTATAGTCGTTTAAAATATATTTTTCACTTTGGACCGCGTCAAAGCGTCAAAAATCAACGATCGTAAACACCCCTGTATTAATCAATACAGAGGTGTTGCGGCAGCCTTACGATCGTTGATTTATTGACAGCTTTCACGCTGGTCGAAAGTGAAAAAAGATAATTTAAACGACTATATAGTGACAGAGTTTCCCAGTGTTTCAGCAAATGCTTCCATGGAGAACAATGCAGCCGTCTCAGACTGTAAAAACTTCTCTGCCCGGTCGACATATCCTTGCCATACTTCTTCAGGCATCACTTTCAAAAATGCAAGAAGGTCTTCATCGCTCGCAAAACGCCTTCGATCAATGAAACAATCAGATGGAACAATATCGGTCACATTGGGAGCGCCCCAGTAGATGGGAACAACTCCTGCTGCAAAGCAATCCCAAAGCTTTTCGGTAATGTATCCTGTCTGAATGCTATTTTCATAAGCAATTGCAAAACGATATTGTTTCAGTACGGCCATCTTATCCGGAATCGTCCCCTTCCAGCAGCGAAAATTTCTCTTTTCCCAATGTCTTCCGAAAAGATCGAACGGCTCTTCCGGGCGCGCTTCAAAAAAACGGATCAGCTTTTGTCTTTCTGAATATATTTGTTTCGGATGTTTGCTGCTCAAGCGAGACGCAATCAGCGTCAGAAATTTGCGCTCTGCATAAGGCACTAAGTGTTCGATTCGGGGAGTCATAAATGGGAGATGGAACTTAAAAAAACGCACTCCATCTACAAGATCATCATCCCATGTATAAATTTTATGGCAGCATTTCCAAATATTTGGATCCCATCCCTGAGGCTGCACTGTTGGGGGTTCCCAGAGAAACAACAGCAGTTTTTCCTTTTGAATCCGCCCGAGGTTTAACTCTTTTAAATGAAGACCGATCCCTGAAAGGATCAAATACGCTGTATTGGAATCCAGCACTTCCCTCCGAGGAAGTCCAATCCCCAGCAACTGTTTGAACTG
>DALYFE010000009.1:21297-21757 GCA_031972195.1 Chlamydiales bacterium
TTTGATTTTTTTCCAAGAAATCAGCCAGGGCAAATGGGCCTTCCGATTCCAATTTTCAACAGAATATCCTTTAGATTCCAAAGCCAACCTAATCGCATAATGAAGAGACGATCCTCCGTCCGGCTTTTCAAAATGATCCATACCCACAGCATCGGGAAGCCAATCAAAATAGATTTCTATCTTCTTCGCCGATGCCATCGAAAGAAAACTCAAAAAAATAAGTAAAATGATTCGAGTTTTTACCATAGATCACTCACTGTTAGCGCGTTTAACAAAACCAAAAGATCGAAGAAGAAGAAAAAATTCAGAAAAGCCAAACTGTTTCGCAAGAATCAAAAAAGAGGTCAGATAAACACTTCCCATCATGCCGAATTGAAACAATTGCTCAAGAAACAGGCGAGAAAATAGAGGATCCTGTCCCCAGCCGATTTCTAATGTTCTATCTCCAATCCATTGTCCT
>DALYFE010000009.1:21767-23818 GCA_031972195.1 Chlamydiales bacterium
AAAAAAAGAGTAATGCCTGCAGCAAGAGCGCCTACAGCTCCAAGCCTGGTTAAATATTTCCAAAAGAAAGCGCCTATAGGTTGCCCTCTCAGCAATAAACCAAGGTTGAGCCAGGCGCTGACACTCGTTGCGATTGCAATGCTAAATGCCCCCCAATGCAAAACAAAGATCAGAAACATATTGAAAACGCAATGGACGCCTACTGAAATAAGCGAGGCGAACATTGGGGCTTTATAATTTTTTTTGGCGTAAGATCCCGTAGCCAGCAAAAGAACAAATACCGCCGGAATAAGCCCTAGCCCATAAGCCCAAAGACAAAACAGTGTTTCTTGCAAAGCATGAGAAGTAAAGGCGCCTCTTCCATAAAGGAGGTTAAGCCCTGAGGCCCCCAACACAAGGAGTCCAAAAACACATGGAACTATTAAAACTGCAGCTTGCCGCATAGAAGACTCGAGCAATTCCCGATAACGTTCCGATGCATTTTCATGCATAGCGCGGGCCAATGGCGGCAGCAGGGCTCCGGACAGGGCGATTCCAAAAAGAGCTAAAGGGAGCTGCTGGACCCGGATCGCATACCAAAGGTAAGCAGGACCTGACGCATCGGCAAATTGGGCAAAAAAAGCATCTAAAGTGCTGTTGAGCTGCATCGCCCCTGTCCCGACAATCCCTAAGGCCAACGGCTTAACAAGACCTTTCCATTCAGATGAAAAAAAATGGGGCCGCAACCGATGCTTTAAGTCAAGGTGCTCCCTTATTTCCTTCCGAACCTGCAAGGTAGTCATACACCATTGCGCTCCAAATGCAAAAACCACTCCGATGCTCAAATATCGAACCGCTTCCGATAAGGAATATTGACACGCCAAAAAGGAACCGATGATCCAAACGATATTGAATAAAACCGGAGCAATCGCTGGCCCAAAGTATTTTTTCTGACATTGGAGGAGCGCACTATTTAGGGAGGACAAGCAAATGAACAGCAATCCAGGGCACATCCACATAGCGAGATGAACAATCTCACGCCAACTCCGGCTCAAATATACCGAGCTAATTCCAAAAATCCCTTCAAGACCCGCAATGACCAAAAAAAGCATCGCGACCAGGGAAAATGCCGAATCCCGATAAAATAAAAAAGCGGATTGAGGAGAAATGCGCCTTAGCTCTTCAAAATGGGGAACAAAACCTGCCTGGAGATTGCCTTCGCCGAGCAGTCTGCGAAATAAATTCGCAAGGCGGTAGGCGACCATGAACGATGCGATTTCAGGAGAGCTGCCAAAGCAAAACGCCATTGCGATATCTCGAAACAGACCACTGACCCGGCTCAAAACAGTGCCCGCTAAAAACGACCTCGCAGATTTAACGATGGAATGAGCAGTGTCCACAATCTCAAAACCCGGCTTCTTATGCCACTGTGATTTCTTTGCAGAGATACACGTTCTGAATTGTATGTAAAAGCTGCACTCCGTCCTTCATGGATTTTTGAAAGGCTTTACGGCCGGAGATAAGTCCCATGCCCCCCGCGCGTTTGTTAATGACCGCAGTCATCGCAGCGTCTTGAAGGTCATTTTTTCCGGAAGGACCTCCGGAATTGATCAAACCGACTCGTCCCATATAACCATTCATCACTTGATATCGAGTCAAATCGATAGGATGCGGTCCGGAGAGATCCGTATACATTTTCTCAGAGAATTTCCCGAACTTCAGCGCCTTAAACCCTCCATCGCAAACGGGCAGTTTTTGTTTTACGATGTCTGCCTGAATGGTAGCGCCAAGATGATTTGCCTGGCCGGTTAGGTCGGCAGCCTCGTGATAATCTTTATCGGCTTTAAAAGCGCCATTCCTTAAATAGCACCACAGCACTGTGGCCATCCCCAAATCATGAGCCATAGCAAACGCTTGACTCACCTCTTGGATCTGTCTTCGACTCTCGGGAGATCCAAAATAAATCGTCGCTCCGACAGCTGCGCACCCCATATCGTAGGCTTGCTTCATCGTCGCAAACAGCGTTTGATCATAGGTATTCGGATAAGAGAGTAATTCATTGTGGTTGAATT
>DALYFE010000010.1:0-19993 GCA_031972195.1 Chlamydiales bacterium
AAGTATACAGCCTTTCAAGTTTTGATCGAAAATCGGCCAAAATAATCCAAAAACTCGACGAACCTTTAGTTGCGCAAGAGGTCTAATAACTTCCTATGACGCCTACATGAAATTTCGCATTAAGAGTCGAATCATATTGCGTGCGGTGCAGCTTCCAGCCCAAATCAACGCGCGCAGACAAGTAATTGCCCATTTTATATCGAAGACCAGGTCCGGCTCCTATCAGCTGCTGCCAATTTTCCTGTCCGCCTGATGCATGGACATTTCTTCCGGTTCCATAGTCAAAAAACCCCAGGAAGGACAATTCATTGTCGCATTTGGGAACCAATTTGAAAGAAGGTAGGTAAAACTCGAGATTTACGCAAATTGCATCATCATAATTGACAAGCCTCTCAGAATAGCCGCGGACAGTATCGTAGCCTCCCAGGCCAAACTGCTCGCTGGGTACGAGATTTTCATTGGAAATTTGTCCGCGTACCGTACTAAAAAAAATAAATTTATAAGGCAAAATATAACGCTCCGAAAAAGCGGCTTTAGCGTAGATATAATGGTTCACAGCGCCGGGATGGAGTGCGGAAAAATGGGAATTTTCTTGATTGGGAAGCCATCTGCCCGGAGACCAAAAAGATTCGATCTTAAAATTCCATTGATGGTTGCCGTTTGTTTGTGCGAAGTTGTACCCAACGCAAAGCTGGCTCACATTCACAGGCATTGCAATCACAGCTAGATTTTGAGAACCTTCGAAGATCAGATTGTTATTGGTGTTTTTAAGATCCCCGCCAACAAAGAAATCATTCAAAGACGCTCCCAAGTGAGAACCAAATGGGAAAATATAGCGTAAACTGCCTTGAGCGGCATATCCTGTCGATTTAAATCCTGTGATATCGGGTTTCACTTGAGAATAGCCGCCGTAAATATTCAGAACCTGGCGCAAAGCCAATAGAGCTGTATAATTGATCGTATGGGACTGAAATTGTTCAAAATCAGATGAAGTGGTGTACTGGTAGCTTAGCACCTGGTCGCACATGCAAAAATTGCCCCAATTAAAGCCTGCAAACCAACGAGCATTCCCTGTAGAAGAGTTTCCTGTGTTGTCCCCGCCAACATAAACACGCAAAGGAAACCGGTCCTTGACCTGGATATCGATGTCGGTTGTCCCCTCTTGTTCTCCTTGCATAAAGATCAGCTCGGCATGACGAAATGGATTGCGGTTCACCCAAGCAAGATCATTAAGCAATGGTCCGGTTTGAATAGGGGCTCCCGGTTTCTGCCGAATGTATCGTTGAATCATTGCATCCGGAAACCATTTATTGCCGGATACATGAACTTCTCCAAGCTTGCCTTCAATCACTACAAGCTGCAGCAATCCGCTCGAAATGTTCTGAGATGGATATTGGACAATAATGAATGGATAGCCTTGGTCGCGATAATAAAAAATGATCTGTTTTTTTAATTCGACCAGATCTTCCTGACGCATTTCTTTTCCAATATAACGAGGTCCAAGGACTTTGTTTAATCTGGAGACTCCTCCCGGCACATCCATTAAAGCTTGAACACCTACCACATTTTCATCCCGTGTTACCTCATGGGAGGAATGAGTGTCAGGCATCAGAAGAATTCCCTTTAATACAAAACAGTCGAGGCATCGCTCAGAAACCTCTTCAGCGTCTAAACTGCAAGAAACCCCAAGGGATCCAAAAAATAAGCAAGACAAAACAAGTATTTTATTCATAGTTTTTCAAAATGGGGTGAGTTTTAAGGTGTTGTAAGTGTGATAGCTTTCAGAAAACGGATGATACATCCTCATTTTAAACACGTCAAAACTCGTCATAGAATGAGAATTGAAAGACCGATCTGTTCGGTACGTTAACGAAACATCGAAGAGAGGCGTTTGATAATATGGATCAAATAGATCCCACTCTTGGAATGCTTCCGAGATCGCCGTCTGAAATCGAGCATATGCAGGTAAAGCGGTTACTTGGCCGTTGGGTGAAGGCGGGGAAGGAGGATGTACTGCTCCTTTAAAGTAAAGGGCGTAAGGAACTCCGCTTTCACTGCCTACTCCAGGATACCAAACGCCCAGCTCTTCAAAAGAGGGAGAAATAGAAACTCCATTGAAAGTTGCCCCGGGGTCTATGGTAGTTTGGGCAGGGATTGCCCCATACATACGAAGAGCTCCTCCGGCAGTCGACAGCACGGCTCCTGAAGAAATGTTCAGAAGACCTGGGCCGATATTGGGAGAGACATTATAGGGAGGCGCTTCGTCAACTGCAAGAAAGAGAGTGCCCGTCCCCAACACTTCGATTATATCAGGGCTATTTAGAGAAATGTTTTGATTGGCAAGGATTGTCATATCTCCGAGCGATGCAGCGCTCATGCGAATAATCGCAGGATTTAAGACAGTCCCGTTCATAGCAACACTGCCGGTGGTCGTAATTGAGATAGAGCCTCCATCACCCATGCCGGTGCCGGAGAGAATCGATCCGCCTGCATCAACGATCAAATTTCCCGCACTAATCGTAATATCATTTGTAGGCACTGTCCCAAGAGTGGCAATAAAAGAATTCAACCCAATTGTAAGGTTCTCAGATGCAATTAGCTCAACCGTTGCATCCGTGGGCGCCGGGATAAAATGCAACCCGCAGCCAACAGTCACGGTGTTGCTCCCCGTTCCACCCAAAAGAGTAATATTTCTTCCTGCAATGCGGTTAGATCCTCCAATGCCTGCTGTAAAATCAATAAGCCCCGTATTGAAAGGAGAAGTACCCCCTGTAAGAGTAATATCGCCATTAAGATTAATATCCACTGCTTTTGAAAACAAAAGGATGGGAGCATTGCTTCCGCTCCCGCCTATAGCCGTTAAATTCGTCACTCCGGGAGCTCCTATAGGCCGTGAAATAGAAAGACTCTGACCTGAGTCGAGAAGCATGAATCCATTGGGCCCTGAAACAAAAGGCGTAGTCGTGTCATGGAGCATATTAAAATCTCCTGTCAAAATAATATCCAGCGCATTTGTTGCAGATAAAGAAAATGCATTTGCGGAAAAACCGCCTACTATATGCAAATGGCCGCCCACTGTGATCGTTGCATCTCCTCCGGTTGAGCCAATTCCTCCGGACCCCGAACCTCCGGAAAGATTTCCGATAAAATTCCCTCCTGTCGTCACAAATAGAGAACCAATCGCGCCATTTGACCCTCCTATAATCCTTGTTTCCCCGTTTTGCACGTCCATAGTGATATTTCCATGAGGAATATTCACATGAACATCTCCTGTAGCGCTGTCGATCAATGCACCATGGCCTCCAGGCACTCCTCCATTCATAATCAGATTTCCCAGAGTCGAAGTAACGGTTACCGTTCCATTCGTTGTCGTGCTGATATTTCTAATACACGAATCCCATCCTTGGGAATTAAGAATAATATCGTGAGTCACTGTACACGTGACATCTCCTGCAGTTGCGATAATTCCATTCTGATCCGAAGAGCTTCCTGATGTTCCGCTATTTACGGTTAAAGAGTCTGCAGTAAATACAACAGCTCCTCCCACTCCATGATTGATGATCTCGGCGATCCCATCTCCGGTTCCCGGAGCCACTAACTCAAGAAGAGCCGCGCCTCCAATATTGCAAGTAAGAGTGCCTCCATACGCCTCCAGTCTGGCAAAGTTGGCTGTGCTCGGAGCTTGCAGCGTTAACGAACCTGCCGAAAACGCCAGCCCGGCGGCTCCTCCGGTAACAGTGGTCGTATTATTCGTGGCAAGCAATTGCGCAGATCCTGCAATCGTACAAGTAACCAATCCACTCGTTGGATCTCCAATCCGCGTACTATCTCCCATCAATAAAGAATTCGCATTGACAGTAATCGGCCTTCCATTATCCGTATTAATCGCTCCGTTGATCCCATTGAGAGTCAATACTCCATTCGAACATGTTACAGTTGTAGAACCAACGCCGGAAGAAAATGTTTGGCATTGAGAATCCAAGGTAATATTTCCACTATCGGAGATTAAAGTTAAATCCCCATTCAATGAGAAAAAAAAGACTCCGACACCAAGATTTGTTGTGGAGATATCGTCTGTAACATGGCAATCGAGCGCTCCATCTGCCGTTATAAAATGAATGGAGCTGCCTGTTGTCTCGGCGCTTAGAGCTCCTCCCCGTATGATTAGAGACCCTGCGAGGGCCGTCGAAATATTAACAGCATCATTCACTATCGTTTCAGTCGATCCTGTAATACGGATATCTCCGCTTGCGGCGCTCAAATCCGCATTGATCGTCACATTGGGAGAGCTAATGACAATGCAATCGCTGCCGGTTGCAATCCCTGCATTCATATTCGTAATTGCGGCGTTGATTGTAATGAAATCACTTGAGGTCGCATTGGAAGTTAGGGTAAGCGCATGCGTAGAATTCCATGTCAATGCAGTTTGCACTGTGATGCTCCCTTGAGCTGCGGTTCCTGAGAGTCCAGCTGCAATCGTAATTTGATTACTGCCTAATAAAGAAACAAGAGTTGCGGCATGGATATTGGCGGTCAGCGCATTGAATGTATAAGGAGGCGGTACGACAGCAAGACCCGAATCTACTCCAAGTCCAATTGTGACGGCAGCAGGATCAAGAAGGAGCGTGCCTGTTTTCCCAAAAGGAGCAAGGGTACTGACATACCCTTGCGGATCTAAACATCCATGACTGGAAATTTCAACAAAACCTCCATCGCCTATCTCAAGCCCCCCTTGGGCCAAAATTTCTCCATGCATCCAAGTGCCCTGGTTGGACCACAAGACCACTCTTCCTCCATCCCCCTTGATTTGGGCGCTGGCGTCAATTCGGGCTCCCGGAGCAATATAGACAGTTTCGGCTTTAGGAATTGCAAAATCCCGCCCCTCTTCGATTCCTCCAATATAAACCATGCCTCCACGGTCTGCATGGGTTGCATCGATTGCTGCGTCTTCACTGAAGCGAATCTCTTCTCCGAAGATATGCAATTCCTTGGGCACTGTGAGAGTGCCTTCAATAAGAATGGAACCTTCTTCAGCGACAAGGTACATTTCTCCGCCGGAAGAGTGCAGGCAAATCGCATCGCTTTTCCCTGAATGTTTGATCGCAAGAGCATAGAGATTGCCATCTGCTTTGATCTCCGAGCGCATCGCTTCAATCTGCCCGTTTTGATCAATTCCTGTCCCTGTTTGTTCGCTTTGATTTTGCAAACGGATCAGAAGCTTATTTTCATCTCCGGTGCAAAGCAAAATTTCGTGGCCGGCGCCAATGAGGCAATTTCCTTCCGGCGCTAAGATGCTTCCTTGATTTTCAACAAACCGCCCAAGCAAAACAGCATCTCCGCCCAGAGCTGAAACAGTTCCTAAATTTACGATTTTACCATCGGAGATTCCTTCAAAGTACAGATCTCCGCCCGCTAAAAAATCAGCATCGCTTAGAGATAATGTGGATAACAATATGGAGGCCGTGTCAATGCATCCGCTAGGCCCCACCAAAATCCCATTAGGATTGATCAAGTAGACTGTTCCATTTGCCTGAAGAGTTCCCAAAATAGAGCTAGGAATCGTCCCCTGGACACGATTGAGGACTGCCGCTTGCATGGAAGGTTGGATAAATTGAGTCAATTCATGAGCATCAATTGAAAACGATTCCCAGTTAAGAATTGATCCATTGCTTGCAGTGATCTGAAGCACAGAATCATGGGTGGATTGGAACGAAACATCTCCATGAACCACTTGAGGACTCTGTGGATTTGCAAACAAAGCCCCGCCTTGCAAGCAACATCCCAAAATAAACATCCCGACAAACCGTTCCAACGACACCCTCCAATCATGCTGGTTCTATTTAACGCCTATGGACAACGAATATATGGCTGGCATGAAAAATACAAGCAGTTTCTTTGCAAAATGATTGCCTGGAATTCCGTGAAGAAATATATAAAAAAGAATGAAGCGCCTTCATCCCGCAAAGATTTTAGTTCTCGGCTATATATTCTACTCAATTGTGGGATGCATCATTTTATCGCTTCCCGTCTGCCATCGAGAAGAAATCCATTTTTTAGATAACTATTTTACCGCGATCTCCGCTGTCTCGACAACAGGTCTTGCCACAATTGATATTGGGGCCAAGTATAATTTTTTGGGCCAATTAGCCATTCTGATCATGGTACAACTGGGGGGGATTGGCTATATGACCTTCAGCTCATTCATCCTTCTCTGCACTTCCCAAAAATTGTCTGCCTATAGAAGAAAAATAGGCGCCAGTACATTCGCTTTTCCAAAAGATTTTTCTATTCACGAATTTATTTTTTCGGTGATTATTTTTTCTTTTCTTTGCGAATTGATCGGTGCTATTACTCTCAGTATTGTTTTTTGGAAGCAAGGAATCGATCAATTCATCTGGAATGGTATTTTCCATAGTGTGTCCGCATTCTGTACGGCGGGTTTGAGTTTATTTCAAGACGGATTCATCTCCTTGCAAACCAATATCGGATGCAATCTAATCATCTGTATTTTAATGATTTTGGGATCGTTGGGATTCATTGTATCTTTGGATTTTTACAAGAAGTTATCTAGAGAAAAAGAGGACATCTCTTTTACAACAAAAGTGATCCTTGTGAGTACATTTTTGTTTGCGAGCATTGGAACGATTTTATTTTTTTCCCTGGAAACAATCACTGACCAATCGAATCTATTTCATGAATGGATGATTGGATTTTTTCAAGTTGTATCGGCTATGACAACAACAGGGTTTAACTCCGTCGATATCGGAACGATCATCCCTCCCATGATCATTTTACTCGCGTTCTTATCCACATTTGGCTCCGCTCCTTCCGGCACAGGAGGAGGTCTTAAAAACACCTCTTTTACAACTCTAGTCTTCTTCGTAAAAAACACTCTGAAGGGAAAACCCACTACAATCTGGAATCATATCATTCCGGCAAATCGAGTGAAAATTGCAACTGTTGCATTCATCTACTATATTTTCTCCCTCTCTTTTGCATTGTTTTTACTAAGCACATCGGAGCATCACAATACCTTGTCTGTATTTTTTGAAGCGGTGAATGCATTAAACAACTCAGGACTCAGCATGGGATTAACTGCTGAGCTGACGAATTTTGGCAAAGCATTGATCTGTATTTTAATGCTGATGGGACGCGTTGGGATATTAACTTTTGGCGTCGCCATTTCTTCTCAAGCGGAAGAAAAAGACTCTTTATACAAAAAAGCAGAACTGATTACTTAACGGAACTGCCCGGGGGCAAATCCTGAATCATTGGAAGTTCCAGCCGACTTCCATGAGAGGCAGCTAAAACCATCCCCTGACTTTCTATACCCATGATGGTGGCAGGCGCTAAATTCGCAATGATCACCACTTTCCGCCCCACCAATTGCTCAGGAGTGTAAGAAAGGGCAATGCCTGACACAATCGTGCGTGTTTCCGTTCCTAAATCGACACGAAGCTTCAACAATTTTTTCGATTTTGGAACTTTTTCCGCCTCTAAAATCTGAGCGACACGCAAATCAAACTGATCTACCTGATCAAAAAGCACTTGATTTTGTTTGAAAGGCTCAATCGGATCCATTGTCATTGTATCCGATGGCGGTGCAGACACTGCTTTTTTATCGCCTAACTTCAAAATTTGCTCTTCAATTTCCATATCTTCTATCTTTCTAAAAAGGATTTGAGGTTCTCTTAACACTTGACCGCCAGGCCAAGGGGCTTTTCGCACTTTTTCCCAGTTTTCTTTCGCAAGATCACTAGAAAATCCAAGCATGGTCCAAATTTTTTGCGCAGATTCAGGAATAATCGGAGATGCGGCGAGAGCCAAATTCATAATGCAGGAAATGGAACATGCAACAGTGGCATCCAAAGACGCTCTTTGATCAGGATGTTTCGCTGCAGCCCAAGGTTTTTTTGCATCAAAATAGACATTGCCAACCTGTGCGAGTTCCATCAATATTTGAGTGGCCTTACGCAAGTGAAATGACATATAGCAAGACGCAATCGTATCCATGAGATGCTGTACTTGCTCAAGAAACTTTCGGTCAATTTCATGAAGCTCTTTCAAAGGAGGAATCTTGGAATGGCAATGGCTTTTTGCAAAAGTAAGAACTCGATGGATAAAATTGCCAAACTTTCCTAGCAGTTCGCTATTGCAGCGCAACTGAAAATCTTTCCAGCTAAATTCCGCATCAGCGGCCTCCGGAGCATTCGCTGCAAGCGCATATCGCGCTTGATCCGATGTATATTTAGCAAAAAACTCTTCTAAATCAATGGTCCATCCGTCTGACTTGGAAAACTGTCTACCTTCAAGGAGCAAAAATTCATTGGCCGGCACTTCATCAGGTAGTTTATAAGGAAGATCCTGCCCCATTAGCATCGCGGGGAAGAAGACCGCATGAAACGGGATATTGTCTTTACCGATAAAATGAACTAATTTCGCGTCAGGATTTAGCCAATAACGCTTCCAACGGTCGGAATCTCCAATTTTTTGAGCCCATTCTTTGGCAGCAGAAATGTAACCGATTGGAGCATCAAACCAGACATAAAATACTTTATTCGGATAGCCGGGAACCGGAACACCCCATTCAGAATCGCGAGTGATCGCTCGAGGCTTGAGATCTTCGATATACCTCATCGCAAAATTCACGACATTTTCTTTCCATTGCTTTCCCTGAATCCATTGAGAAAGCTGTTCCTTAAATCGGTCGAATCGAAGATAGAGATGCTCGCTTGGCTTCAAGATTAAAGGAGACCCTGTCAGTTTTGATTTGGGATTTTTTAAATCGGTTGCCTCATAAGAGCTGGCGCATCTCTGACACTCATCGCCTCTGGCCTCTTCATAACCGCATTTTGGACAAATCCCCACAACATAACGGTCGGCAAGGAAGCGACCTTCCGCTTCGGAATAAAGATGATTCTCCGTTTTTTCTTCAATCAAGCCTTTTTTTTGCAGAGAGATAAAAAACTCCTGCACTGTAGGAATATGGCCCGGCCACGTGGTGCGGCTGTAATGATCAAAACTAAACTGCAGCTTGTCAAAAAAACTCTTGTTGATTCCATGGAAAAGATCGACTTGTTCTTTTGGCGTCCTGCCGGCCTGTTCCGCTGTAAGGGTAATGGCTACCCCATACTCGTCGGAACCGCAAAGGTACAGAACGTCGGAACCCATCAGCCGCTGAAATCGGGCATAGCAGTCAGCCGGCAGATAGGCGCCGGCGATATGCCCAAAATGCAGAGGGCCGTTTGCATAAGGCAAGGCCGATGTAATCAGGACCGTCTCAGCCATAGAAATACTCTATTGGTCGTTATCCAAGTCGATTCGGGTTTCCACAGCTCTTAAAACATCCCCTAAAGTAGCCTGAGTTCCCCCCAAGATAATATTACGTCCAATATTGATGGAGAAATTGCAGAGATTGAAATTATTTTTAAACTTCTTTCTCAAAGTTTCAGTCGTAAGCAAATCATCATACATTGCATTTTTCCTTTGAATACACCCAAATCAACCAAAAAGGTCTTCATGACCGCGTCAAAAAATTCCCGGATCTAGCACTTGAAATCAAGTTCGGACGCTTCAGATTGTTTGTGTATAAAGAAGATAAACAAAAAAGAAGTTCTCTTCAACGATTTTTATGTTCTTCAGCAATCAAGATCGACCGCAAAATCTCATAAGCTGTTTTCAAATCTTGATTCACTACCTGATAGTCATAGTGCTTAGCCGCTTCAAGCTCTCTTTCCGCCCAGGAAAGGCGCGTTGCAATCGCCTCTTTTGTCTCAGACTGCCTTCCATGCAAGCGCTGCTTCAACTCATCAAAATTGGGAGGACGAATAAAAATATGGATGGCATCGATCTGCTTTTTTACCTGCTCGGCGCCTTGCGTATCGATCACTAAAATTACGTGTTTTCCTCTCTTCAGCTGTTTTTCTAAAGAGTGCCGCGATGTACCATAGTAGTGTCCAAACACATGCGCATATTCAAGAAACTCTCCTTCCTTGATCATTGCCTGAAACCGGGCCTCGCTGACAAAAAAATAATCAACACCTTCTTTTTCATTGGCCCTCGGTTTGCGCGTCGTGCAAGAAACGCTTTCAACGACACAGTCAAATTCTTCCGTCAGCATCCGAACCAGCGTCGTCTTGCCTGTCCCGGCCGGCGCGCTAATCACAAATACAAGACCTCGATCAAGGGTTCCTAAAACGCTCATTCTATGTTCTGTACCTGTTCTCGAATTTTTTCAAGTTCGCTCTTCATCTCAACAATCAAATGAGAAATATTCGCATCGGCCGATTTGGACCCAATCGTATTAATCTCCCGTCCTATCTCCTGAATCAAAAAGTCCATCTTTCTTCCAACAGAACCTTCCCGAGCCCTGCAAATTTCCCGGAATTGAGAAAAATGGGATCTGAGCCTGACAATCTCTTCAGAAATATCAAGCCGTTCTGCGTAAAAAAGCACTTCCCGAGCGATCCGATCTTCCAAGTCCAACCCTCCCGGCTGCCCCAGTTCTTTGATTTTTTCATGGAATTTTTCTTTCATGCGCAAAACGGAAGCCGGCGCAAAACGCTCAATAGACTGCAAATATCTCTCTAAAAGATCTATTCTCTGATAAAAATCATTTGTTAATGCAGCCCCTTCATCAAACTTCATCTGGATTAATGCAGAAAGAGCCTCTTTCAAACACTGTTCAATCGGAGCCAAATCAGAATCGGCTGCTTGAGCCGCCTTCTGCTGGACCGGCGAATGGAGCAGCAAAAAAGAGAGGTCGATACTCCCGGCATCCAACCCCACCTGCTGAGAAAGCTTCTCCCAACCATTTTTCAAATTCTTTAATATTTCAGGATCCGGCAGCAGTCCCACAACTGAGGCTGCATTGGGAATGACATGGATTCGAACGCTCACTTGACCTCGAGCGATCCGCTCGCTGATCCATTTCCGAATTTCAAGCTCAAAACGACTAAATTCTCTGGGAAGAAGAACTGAAATATCCAAAAACTTTCGATTAATAGACTGAATTTCGGCGATGACCCTTCCGAACGGAGCATCAAAAATTGCGCGGCCGAATCCCGTCATGCTGCTCAGCATATACAAGACCTTTCTGACTGATTTTATCAAAAAGAAAGCTCTTGGTCAATGACAAATACTTATTTAAAAAAAAGCCAACAGATCTGTAAAATCATTCGTCCTATTTTAACCAAGAAGTATTCATGACGCCGATTGCAACAAAATTAGAATCAGCCCTCCTTCCTCTTCCGGATATTGTTCGTTGGAAACGAGGAACTATTCAAAAAATCGAACTGACAACAGCCCAAAAAATACAGCAGATCGCCTATCAGACGCTTTTGTTCCTAACCTCAATAATAGCGCTCCCCTTTGCAGCCATTTATTCTCTGGCCACACACACAATTTTGTTATTTCGAGAACCCCTCCCCGAAAAGAATCAGATTTTCCACTCCGATCATGGAAGACTAAGCCCCTCCCCCAGCCAAATAGAGAGTTCATCAGATCTTGCTCCAAAGGACGGAGATCATCTTAAGCTGCCCGTTCAAGGCAACGAAAACAAACCCCACGCCTTGGAAAAGATTGATTCTTCAACAATAAAACTCCCTCCCCATTTCGGCTTTTCCGACTCATTATTTCAGTCATCAGGACTAGGCTCCCAGTTTTCCGCAACCGCCTTGGAAGGACGATCTAATTGGGATCGCTGGATCAGCTCTGAACGCGTTGAACCCGTTGACAATATGCACGAGATGTTTACAGACATCTTAAACAATCCCAAGCCCTTCATTGAAATCCTAACAAAGATGCATGTCACAGCGCACCGCTTCTCTTTAGAATGGTCAGTGATCGAACCCCAGCCGGGGAACCTCGATCAAGGAGCCATTCAGCTCTACCGAAATTTCATTCAGGAATTAAAAAATGCCGGCATTGAACCTTACGTAACACTGCATCACTTTACAACTCCTGACTGGTTTGGAGACAATGGAGATTTTGAAAACTTCGAACAAATCGACCTATTCGTAGACCACTCTCTGAAAATGATGGAACTTTTCCCGGAAGTGACTCATTGGCTCACCTTTAACGAACCCGGTATTTACGCACTTCAAAGCCGCATTATGGGAGGATATCCTCCAGGCACGAAGGGAGATTTAAAAGCGGCCGCCCAAGTCATGCGCAACCTTTTAATTGCTCATTGTAAAATTTACAAAGCCGCAAAAGAGAAATTTGGAGACCGAATTGCAATTGGGATCACACACCAATGGCTTCGCTTCTCTCCCTTAATAGGCAAAGGGAATCCTCTCGAGAAGTTAATTTGTTATTTCATGTCAAAGATCACTCATTATTGCGTCTACAACTTCTTTAAAACCGGACGATTTGATTTTAAGATTCCATTACGAGCAAATGTTCAATTTAAAATGTCCAAGAAACAATTTGATCAAAACAATCAATTTCTCGATTTCATGGGAGTGCAATTCTATGGGTCCCCTCAAGTAAAAGCCGGATGGAATGGAGGGAACAAATACCCCGGCTACAAAGTAACGAATGTATCGAGACTTACCATTGGATCTACTTGCCCGAGAGAAGGGAAGGTAATGAGCCTTGGGCTAAGCTTTCATCCGGAATCTCTTCACTCCTGCTTGGAAGAAGCTGTAGCTATTGGAAAACCCATTGCAATCACAGAAACGGGATGCGACAGCAGAATCAAAAAATGGGGCAGCCCCCACTGGACCATCGATGAAAAAACGCAGCGGGAATACTTTATCAAAATCGGACCCATTTTAAACCGATTCCAATCACACCTCAAGGCTGTGTTTGTTTGGACCCTTCACCGAGATCATTTGGAGTGGGAGCGTGGAGATTTTCCAAAACTTGGGGTCATCAGCCTACTAAAAGACGCCTCCCGCTCGATCATAGGATGGAAACGATCTCCTGCCGCAAAGTTTTTACAATCGTTGTTCCGAAATCACCGCAAAAAACCCGATAAGTTGTGATGAAAAAAAGTCTAGCATTTGACTTTGAACGATTTGCGATGAATGGGGCTGGGACCGAATTCTCGAAGCGCATTTAAATGCGCAGCGGTTCCATACCCCTTATGACGCTTAAATCCATACATAGGCCACCGGGCGTCAAATTCATCCATCATTCGATCCCGTGTGACTTTAGCTAAAACAGAGGCCGCAGCGATTGATACGGAGCGCCCATCGCCTCCTATGATAGCCTCGGCGGGCTGTGAAAATACGGGAAGCCGATTTCCATCGACCAATAAGTAATCGGGACAGACCGGCAAAGCAGCGACAGCTCTTTGCATAGACAACAGAGTCGCTTGTAAAATGTTGATTTGATCAATGACATCGGCATCGCAAATTCCAATGCCATAATAGACACCGGGATGCCCGGAGATCTCCGTATAGAGACGTTCCCGTTCTTTAGGCGTCAGCTGCTTACTATCATTAAGATCTTGGAATAAGAACGAATCGTGCAATATGCACGCTGCAGAAACAACAGGACCTGCCAAGGGGCCTCTTCCGGCTTCATCCACACCGGCAATGCGCAAAAAACCTTCGTTTTTTAAACGCCTTTCCCAATGAGACATCGAATGCAGACGAGAGAGCTCGGATTCAGGGATCAAAATGCACACTCCTTCCGGCTTGACTTAGGATTAACGAAGCCAAACCGGAAGATGCTCTGACACTAGTTTAGGTTGCAGGCTCAGAAGATTCTGGAGCGATTTCTTCGGCAACAGAAGCTTTCTCAGCACTTGCCCCATGAAACTGTTCACGAATCTTAGTCGCTTTTCCGGTTTTTCCGCGCAGATAATAAAGCTTGGCTCTGCGTACTTTACCGGAACGCACTACTTCAACACTAGTTACACGAGGACTATGAATGAGAAAAACTCGATCCATACTCGACCCATAAGCTGTTCGATAAAGAGTAAATGTCTCTGAAAGACCGGTTCCTTTTTTAGCGACTACAGTTCCTGTAAAAGCCTGTATCCGCTCCTTGTCGCCTTCAACAATTCGGGTGTTTACTCGAACAGTATCCCCGATATTGAATTGGGGAACTTCTTTTTTCATATACTGCGCTTCAATTTCTTCGATCACTCTTAAGCGGCTCACTGTATTTCTCCTTTCTATTCCTCTTCATCGCGCCTGCGATGCATTTCGTATAATTCCGGGCGTACCCGGCTGGTTTTTTTCAGCGCTTCTTGTTTGCGCCATTTTTGAATCTCAGCGTGATTCCCTCCCCGCAGCACCTCAGGTACGGCCAGACCTTCAAAAACCTCCGGCCTGGTAAAATGAGGCGCATCAAAAATCCCCTCTTGGAAGGAATCTTCAAATGCAGCATCCGGGTGCCCAATCACTCCGGGGATAAATCGAGACACAGCATCCACCAAAACAATGGCAGCAGCACATCCGCTGGTGAGGACATAATCCCCAATGCTAATCTCCTCATCCACCTCGAGGGCCATTACCCTCTCATCAATTCCCTCATAATGGCCACACAGCAAAATGAGGTGTTCATTCTTAGCCAATTCCTGACATTTTGCTGCCGTGAGCAAAGCTCCCTGGGGCGACAAACAGATCACATGTGAATTGGGCTTCTTCACGCTTCGAATAGCTCGCACTACCGGATCCGGTCTGAGAACCATCCCAGGTCCCCCTCCAAACGGACGGTCATCAACCCTGCGATGCTTATTCTCTGAAAAATCACGGATGTCCGTGTGGCGAATCTCGACACATCCACTTTCCCGAGCCCGCATCAACATGCTTACATCAAAAGGGCCCCGAAAATATTCGGGGAAAAGGGAAAGAATGTCGAAAATCACGTTATTTTTTCTTACGCTGAACTCTCGCCTTCTCTTGCTTTGCGACCTGTTTTGAAGTCATTTGCTTAGCAACATCAGGAGCCATCGCTTTAACCAAAGATTTCACTCGATCGCTAATTTGCGCGCCATTGCCAATCCAATATTGCAATCGATCGATGTCGAGAAAATAATTTTTCTGTGTGGGTCCGAATGGGTTGTACCAACCGAGTTTTTCCACGTATTTTCCATCTCTTGGAGAGCGGACGTCTGTAACGACGATACGGAAACACTGGCGGCTGTTTGCCCCTTGTTGTCTCATGCGGATGACTAGTGCCATTTTTTACCTAACTGGTTTTTGATTTCATTCATATTCGGCAGACCTTTCATTTTTCCTTTCAGGTCCGGCATATTTTTAAAAAGCTGTTTAACTCTTTTGAATCCCTTGACAAGGCGATTCACAGCATCGATATCGACGCCGCTGCCTTTCGCGATTCGTTTGCGACGCGAAACTGTCAACTCATCCAATTCCCGTCTTTCTCCTGGCGTCATCGAAAGGATAATGGCCTCTGTTTTTGCAAACTCTTTGTCAGAAAAATCAAGATCGCCAAGCCCCCCGAATCCGGGCATCATTTTCAACAGGCTCTTAAAAGAACCCATCTTTTTTACCATTCCCATCTGCTTCAGGTAATCTTCATAGGTGAAAGAAGCTTTACGCATCTTTTCTTCAAGCTCTAGGCTCTCTTTTTCATCAAAATGCTCTTGAGCCTTCTTCACCAAATTAATTACATCGCCCATGCCAAGAATACGATCAGCCATCGAATGGGGATTGAATAGTTGCAGATCTTGGATGCGCTCTCCGGTACCTTCAAACTTCAAAGGCTTTTGCGTCACCTCTCGAATTGAGATCGCAGCCCCTGCTCGAGCGCTTCCGTCAAGCATCGTTAAAATCGTACCGGTAATTCGGACTTTCTGATCAAATTCAGCAGCGATGCGCACTGCATCTTGCCCTGTCGCAGCACTTGCCACAAACAACACTTCGCGAGGATTTAACTGAGAGCGCATCTCCTGCAACTCTTTCATTAAATCTTCATCAAGATGAAGCCGTCCCGCCGTATCAACAATCAGCACATCGTAAGAATCTACCAGAGCTTTTTCATAGGCTTTTTTTGCCACTTGAAGAGGACTTGTCTCTCCATCAATGGAAAATACGGAAACGCCAATATCAGCGCCTAATTTTTTCAATTGCTGCACTGCCGCCGGACGCTGCAAATCGCATGCTGCAAGCAAAACGCGCTTATGCTTCTCTGTTTTTCCAATATATGCGGCCAGCTTTGCACAAGATGTCGTTTTTCCGGATCCCTGCAGTCCGCAAACCATGACCACGGAGAGCTTGCCATTCAAATCAAGCGGAACCTCGCCGCTTCCCATCAATGCAGTCAATTCGTCATGGATTAGCTTGATGAACTGCTGTCCGGGCGTGACCGATTTCAAAACCCCATCGCCAACAGAACGATCCTTCACCCGCTTAATGAACTGACTGACAACATTATAATTGACGTCGGCATCAAGCAGGGCTAACCGAACCTGGCGCGCAGCATCCGCCACGTTCTCTTCGGTAAGCGTTTTCTTCCCCGAAAGACCAGAAAAAAGATTTTGAAACTTTTCAGTTAAAGAGCCAAACATACATACATCAATTTAGGCCACCATCATAATCGAGAAAGTTATTGCTTTTCAAGGTAAAAAAAAATCGATCTCTTCTCGACCAATCCTGAAGCAGTTCCTGGGACTCCCAAACAGGGGAAGAAAAAATTTCTTTGACAGAAGATCCTTGATTTGCGCCGATTTCTAAAAAAAGCTGCCCCCCCTTGTTCAATAAAAAAGGCAGTTCAGCCTGCAGGCGCTGATAAAACACAAGCCCGCTCGCGCCTCCTACCAAAGCAAGTTTTGGCTCAAAATCGCGTACGGAAGGATCTATTGTTTCGTATTCAGACTCTGTCACATAAGGAGGATTGCAAACGACGACATCCACCCTTTCTCCCTTAAGCGGCTCAACGAAATCCCCTTGGCGCAAAGAAACCTCCACCCCATTGATTTTGGCATTCTCCTCCGCCAAAGAAAGCGCCTCTTTTGAAATATCCGACATAACAACAGTCAATTCAGGGAATTTTTTTTTGAGAGCGATCCCAATACAGCCGGACCCCGTACAAAGATCCCAAACAACGCCTTTAGGCTTCCTCTTTACAATCAGATCAACCAAAAGTTCCGTTTCCTGCCTAGGAATGAGCGCCCTTCGATCTGTTTTGATGCGGCATCCGTAAAATTCCAATTCGCCTAAAATATACTGCAAAGGCTCCCCTTGGGAAAGCCGCTTAACGCCATCGCGCATCCGCGCTAATTCTTCATCAATTAAAGGGCGGTCATATTGCAAGTACAGATCGATCCGTTTCAAACCGAAAATATGAGCCAATAAATCTTCTGCCAAGCGCCGGGAACGCTCCACCTGCTTTTTCTCTAAAAAAGCAGCAGAGGCTTTCAGGATTTCCTCTACGGTTTTCATGACTTGAGCTGTTCTTGATAAAAATGATTTACCAAAGGAATCGTCAAATCATCAAGATCGCCTTCCATCACCCGATCCAGTTTGTACAAAGTCAAGTCAATCCGATGGTCTGTCACCCGATTCTGCGAAAAATTATAGGTCCTGATCCTTTCAGACCGATCTCCGCTTCCAACCTGGCTAGAGCGCAATGCGGACATCTCAGCAGAAGCCTTTCGACGCTGTTCCTCGGCAATCCGAGAAGCCAAAAGACGCATCGCCTTGTCTTTGTTTTTGTGCTGGCTGCGCTCTTCCTGGCAAGCAACAACAGTACCTGTTGGAATGTGGGTGATCCGAACCGCAGAATCTGTACGGTTGACGTGCTGGCCTCCGGCTCCTGACGCGCGATATGTATCGATTTGAAGATCTTTCTCATCGATCGTGATTTCTTCATCTTCATCAGGCTCTACAAGAACTGCGACTGTGATCGCGGAGGTGTGGACACGCCCTTGCGTTTCCGTAGCAGGAACACGCTGTACCCGATGCGTCCCTGCCTCATACTGCATGAGCCGGAAGACGTTCAAGCCGGATAGAGAAAGGATATATTCCTTATAGCCGCCCAATTCAGAGGGAGAGGAAGAAAGAACCTCCCGCTTCCAACCCTTTTTGTCTGCGTAGTACTGATACATCCGAACGCAGTCAGCGACAAATAACGCCGCTTCGTCGCCTCCGGTACCGGCCCGCAGCTCTAGAATGATCCCTCGGCTATCGCGAGGATCCGGAGGAACTAGGAGAGTTTGAACTTGGGATGCAGCCGACTCTAAATCGAGTTCCTGGCGAGCTATTTCTTCACGAAGAAGCTGCTGCATTTCAGGATCTGATTCCTCTGCAAAAAGCTCCTTATTTTCCTGGAGCTGTCTTTCAGTAGTACGCAAGAACTCCCACACCTCTCTTAATTCAGAGAGCTGAGAGTGTTCTTGCGTAAGTTGCCGATAAAGCTTTTGATCCGAAAGAATTTGAGGAAGGCCCAACTGCTCCTCAACCTCGCGGAGCCGAGCCATTAACCGTTCAACTTTTTCGTTCACTTTTTCTTCTTGGTCTCTTTGACCTTGGCTTTTTTCGCTTCTTCCTGCTTGTCTTGAGCTTTTTTGACCTCTTCGACTTTTCGCTGATATTTTTTAGCGAACTTGTCAACACGCCCTTCGGAGTCGATGAATTGTTTTGACTTCGTAAAGAAAGGGTGGGAGGAGGAGGAAATAGGCACTCTGGAAACAGGATACTCTTTCCCTTCAAAAACTTCCTTGTCTTTTACTTGCAAGGTTGTGCCGATTAAAAAGGTAGCTCCTGTTGAAGAATCAACAAAAAGGACTTCATGGTAATGGGGATGGGTGTTTTCTTTCATAAAATTCCACTTTAAATAAACCCTGTCGATCGTATCGTTTTACAGAAAAAAAAACAACAGGTTTTGCAGCTACACTAGCACATCGACAAGTTGATGATTAGGATTTTGTTTAATGCAATACTGCTTATCCCACTGATCCCTAAACAACGCCATAGGGCGGCTTTGCCTATCCAAGACCAGAACGGAACTGGAAGATTTGGAAAATTTACTAATATCCCCAAGAATCCAAGCGCTGCATTGATAAGGAAGAGGGGTCAGCGTCGTCTCCACTCCATACTCATCCTTTAGGCGGTATTGCATGACCTCAAACTGGAGCTTTCCAACAGCTGCATAAATAAAATCCCCTTCACGCTCATCCGCCCTTAAAAGCTGCACCGCTCCTTCGCTTACAAGCTGCAAAACTCCTTTATCAAAGGATTTTCTTTTGCCAACATCCTTTGGATACAGTCTTGCAAAAATCTCCGGCTGGAACTGTGGAAGAGGTTTGAAGCTAAAGCCTCCCGTAACAGAGAGGGTGTCTCCGATAGCAAAGACGCCGGGGTTGATCACGCCAATCACATCTCCGGGATACGCAAAATCAAGAGTAGTTCTCTCTCCGGCGAACATACTGTGAGGCCTTGAGAGCCGGATTTCTTTGTTCAGACGATGATTTTTTACAATTAAGTCTCTTTCAAAACGGCCGGAACAAATTCTGATGAAAGCCATGCTATCGCGATGGCGGCGGTCCATGTTCGCCTGCAATTTGAAGACATAGCCGCTAAACGGCGTGGCGACCGGATCTATCGTTATTTCCGAACCATTTGAACTGACCGCTTTGCAAGCATGCGGACAGGGAGCTAAATGGATAAAGGCATCAAAAAAGGGCTCGACCCCGAAGTTCGTTAAAGCAGAAGCGAAGAAAACGGGGGTAAGTTTGCCTGCTAAAAATTCCTCATGGGAGTATGGATTGCCTGCCAATTCCAAAAGATCGAGCTCTTCAAGAAGTTTTGCATAGCCCTCCTGGCCTATCTTGGCTTTGGATTGCTCAGAATTGAGCGGACAACGGTCAATATCGGCCTTCAAAGCCCCGCCAACAGACGCTTTCGCAAAAAACACGCACTCGTTCGATTGCCTATCGACCACTCCCTCAAACTGCTTGCCGGTCCCGATAGGCCAATTCATTGCGCAAGAATGGATCTGCAAAACATTCTCGACTTCATGCATCAACTCGAGAGGATCTCTTCCGGGCATATCCATCTTATTGATGAAGGTGAGG
>DALYFE010000010.1:20003-22694 GCA_031972195.1 Chlamydiales bacterium
GTAAAAATTGGAATTCCCCTCATTGCACAGACTTCAAATAATTTTCTGGTTTGTTTCTCAACCCCTTTCGAGGCATCGATGACCATGATCGCGCAGTCGGCAGCCGTCAAGGTCCGATAAGTATCTTCAGAAAAGTCCTCGTGGCCAGGAGTATCTAACACATTGATAAGGTATCTTTATAGGTGAACTGCATCGCAGAGGAAGTAATCGAAATCCCCCGTTCCTGCTCCATGGCCATCCAGTCGGAAGCAGCGGCTTTGCGGCCCTTGCGCCCCTTTACGATACCGGCGGTATGAATTGCTCCGGAATAAAGCAGCAACTTTTCAGTCAGCGTTGTTTTCCCGGCATCAGGGTGGCTGATGATTGCAAACGTACGCCGCTTTGCGATCTCTTCTTGAATAATTTGTTCTGATTCCATTGAGCGCTAAGAATAGCAGAAATGCTATACACAAACAACTTGAAACTATAGTCCTTTAAAGCTTTTTGAGAAGCCCCTCGCAGCAGTCTATGATCATGTCCATCATTTCCTCAAAGCCATTTGGACTCATATAATAGGGATCCGGAATCGGACATCCTCGAAATTTGACGCTAAAGTCCGTGGCTAATCCAATTTTCTGAATCTGGTTTGAATTTTTTGCTTGTAGTTTTAACTGCTCCGAAATGGCAGGATCCACTGTCAAAATATGATCAAAAAGATCAAAAAAATGCTCCTGGAACTGCTGGGCTCTATGATCGACTAAAATACCGCGCTTCTTGGCTGCCTCAAAAGCTCTTGGATCAGGATGCTCTCCTAAATGAAACCATCCGATCCCGCAGCTGTCCACATACAGACCCTCTGCTTTCCCTTGCTGCGTTGCAAGATGACGCAGCGCCGCCTCTAAAACAGGAGAGCGGCAAATATTTGCCATACAAACAAAAAGAACTGATTTCATGAAACGTCCGCGGCACAGCGAAAGCCATAGGTGCCGTTAACAGCACCGGGATTATTGCGATGGCGGTGCGAACAGCGCATATCTTCTTTTAAACTCTTCCAACATCCGCCTCGCAATACGCGATACACCCCTTGCTGGGGGCCTTTCGGAGAATCAGGCTCTAGAAGCGATGCATCATAATAATTATAGGCATACCAATCTTGACACCATTGGTACACATTGCCTGCCATATCATATAGGCCAAATGCATTGGGCTGATAGCTCATCACAGGAGTGGTGTCAGAGCTGAAAAAATTTGCCTGCGTCCGCTCAATATCGCTTCCGGTAGGATATAAGAAATTCCCATGCCCCCCGGAAGACGCAGCTTCCCATTCCGCTTCGGTGGGCAGCCGCTTCCCAATCCATTTGGCATAGGCAAATGCTCCATACCAGGTAACCCCTACTACAGGATGTTTGGCGTACCCCGATTCAATAATCACCTTGCCAGCGCTCCGCTTAATCCGAGAATCGCGCAGACGAATAATATCATTATTATTGTGATCTTTTTCTCCACCCATAGCCTGTAAGAAACGAACAAATTGCTCATTGGTAACAGGGTGGATATCCAGGGCAAAACTGAGCAGTTTCACCTCATGGCGCGGCATTTCGTCTCGAGAACCATCAAAACTGCCTCGCGTATAAGCTCCGCCCGGAATCACAACCATTTCAGTCAGCAAAGGCTCAATATCCAAGGTGAACGTCGGCTTTGGGGTATAATGAGAGACCATTGTCTCCCGCTGAAAGATGGCTCCCGGATCGGGTTCGAACTCAGGACGCTCAATTTCTTGCGGCTTCAAAACAGGTTTAAGGGCCCCTAAAGAAACAGTCTCTTCCGGTTTTGCAGCTACAGATGCTTTCGCAGGATGCGCTGCCCCCTCTGCATCCGCCTTTTGAGGAAAAGGAAAATTCATCTGATGAATCAGATCGATCTTCGGCTCCAGCTCAGACAAGTGAAGCATCTCTTTAGAAACGGTTCGCGGCGCCAGCAAATACTCATCCATTGCCAGCAATAGCTTTTGAGGACGTACGTTAGGATTGTTTTGCAAACAGCGGCTAATTAAAAGATCCCAATGATTCTTGTAATCTGGAAGCAGCTTGGAAGGGAAATCAAAGCTTCCCTCAGGAATTTTTCTGGTAAGAAAAAAATAAGTCAAAACACCAAACGCATACGCATCGGCCTTTGCATCGATGGGGGCGCTATCGAGCATTTTTTGCTCAGGAGCCAAAAATGAAAAGCTTCGAACAAAATTACGGCTCGACGCAATGGCCTCTTCCGAGACTTGTTGATTTAACAACGCCTCGCCTATTTTCGTGCAAAGGCGCAATAGGGCAATCCCCTCTCCAATCATTCGTGTTAAACCAAAATCGGAAAGGACTAACCGGACCGTCTGGCCATCGGGGACTACTAAAATATTGGTAAGCGGATGCTATTTGCCGCAATAGAGCTTCAATGTCCTCTTCAGACAATGATTTTCCGTGAAGCTGTAAAAAACGATCCAGATGAACCGTCTCCTGAACAGGATCCATGATCGGATCGGTAACAATGAAATAACGGCCGTCTTGACACGAAACATTATGAATTTTCAAAATATTCGGATGATCAAGCGCCGCCAATGCGACCACTTGAGATTCAAAACGGCGAATAAACAGCGGATTGGAACAGATCGCATCAGGAAGCGCTTTCAAAGCAAACAATCGCTTGATAAAACGATGTTCGGCT
>DALYFE010000011.1:0-9681 GCA_031972195.1 Chlamydiales bacterium
TGCGGGAAGTTGTATTGGCGCCGGGATGCTTGCGTTGCCGATTTTAACCGGGCTCTCCGGCTTTTTCCCGTCGTTAACCATGATGCTGCTTGCTTGGGGAGGGATGACATTTACGGCATTGCTTCTTGTAGAAATCAACGGCTGGTTTTTCGGACAGGTAAATTTGCTTTCCATGGCGCAAGAAGCGTTGGGAAAAACAGGACGGGCCACTGCCTGGATTTCGTATCTTTTTTTGTTTTATACATTGCTTGTCGCCTATATTTCTGCCAGCGGAACCGTCTTTGCCGCGATTTTTGAGACGATTTTCCGCATTGCAATTCCCGATTGGGCAGCATCCTTGTTTTTTACGATCATTTTTGGGTGGATCATCTATTTGGGGACGCGCCCTGTTGATTTGCTGAATCGGATTTTAATGGCAGGATTGATTATTGCATATTTTGGAATGATTGGTTTCGGGCTCTCTTCCATCCACCCTGCATATCTTTTGCATTGGGCGCCTAAATCTCTTCTTTCTTCTTTGCCTATTCTGGTAGTGTCGTTTGGGTTTCATAATCTGATTCCCAGCCTAACTGCGTATATGAAAGGGGATCTGAAGCGCGTCCGGCTGACGATTCTGGGCGGAAGTCTTATTGTTTTAGTCATTTATATTTTGTGGTCTTTGCTGGTCTTGGGCGTAGTTCCTTACTCCGGGACCAATGGCATTTTGGACAGCTATGGGCAAGGCCATGAGGCAACGATTGCTTTGCGGGCCGCTTTGGGTTCTAGCTGGATTAGTCAGTTTGCTCAAGGGTTTGCGTTTTTTGCGATCATTACTTCTTTTCTTGCCCAAGGCTTGACGCTGACCCATTTTTTAGCGGATGGGTTCAAGGTGGTTCCTACGCGGGACAAAACAAGATGGATCATTCCCCTTGTTTTGGTTCCTCCCTTAATTTTTGCATTCGTTTACCCCAAAATTTTCCTCGAAGCGCTTGGGTTTGCCGGAGGCATTTGCGCAATGGTCCTGTTTGGCATTCTCCCCGTGTTAATGGCTTGGGTTGGCCGATATTCGAAGAAATTAACATCCAATTACCATGTCTATGGAGGGAAAATTTCTCTCGCCCTTGGATTTGTCTTTTCATTAATCATCATCATTTGCGAAATTGTTCGCATTGCTTCTTCTTAAAGGTATGATAAAAAAAAATCCGCTGATTGGCGCTATTTTATTGATTGCAGGAACTGCAATCGGAGCGGGGATGTTGGCGATTCCCGTCGTTACTGCTTTTGCAGGTTTCTTTCCTTCTTTGATTTTACTATCTGTAGTTTGGCTCTATTTTTTTATAACAGCCTGGTTATTGCTCGATGTGAACCTCGCATCTCCCGGAGAGGCGAATTTTATTGGGATGGTCAGCCGCAATCTTGGCGCGCTTGGCAAATGGGTTTGCTGGGTTGCCTACCTTTTGCTTCTCTATTCTCTTACAGCAGCTTACATCTCCGGAAGCGCCCCTTTATTTTCTAAAGCGATTTTTTTTCTGACGGGCTGGACGACTCCTGCCTGGATCGCGCCTGTTCCATTATTTTTTCTTTTTGGCATTTTTGTTTATTTAGGCACTCGTTCGGTTGATCGGATTAATCGTTTGCTTATGGCGGGCCTTGCGATTAGTTACTGTTTTCTTGTGGTTTTCCTGACCCCTCACACGAACTCGGATTTATTGCTTCGCTCCGATCCTTCTGCAATTTGGGCGGCAGTGCCTGTGATTTTTACCTCCTATGGTTTTCATATTATCATCCCAACGCTGTCTACATACTTAAATCATAATGTGAAACGGTTGCGTAAATCGATTTTTATCGGCAGCTTGATTCCTTTTTTTATTTATGTGGTTTGGGAATTTTTTATTTTGGGAGTGGTTCCCGTGGAAGGGGAAACTGGTTTGTCAAATGCTTGGAGCCTGGGAGAGAGTTCTGTGGAACCTCTGCGGCATGTCTTGCAAAACCAATGGATAGGTACATTCGCGAATTTATTTTCCTTTTTTGCAATCATCACTTCCTTTTTGGGCGTATCGTTGAGCCTGTCTGATTTTCTTGCGGAAGGGTTGCATATGAAGCGGTTTACTTGGGGAAGAGAGATGGCCTGTTTGCTAACATTTTTCCCTCCTCTTGTATTCGTTTACCTATATCCGGGCGGATTTATTCTCGCATTGCAATATGCAGGGTTGTTTGTTGCGATCCTCCTTTGTATCTTTCCTGCTTTAATGGCTTGGAAACTACCTCAATACAAATCGGTTTTTCGGAAAATTCTTTTGTCTGTTGTTGTGTTGATTGCCTCTTTAGTGCTTGTTTTAGACTTGTTGAAGTAATGCCATTTATAAAAAAATTAATTCAGAGATAGTCGCTTAGAAATACGCAGTGGATTTTGTTGAGAACCAAAGCCTTGAGTGAAAACGCAGGGTCTCAGGCAAAAGGGGAAATTGCATGATAAAGTTCTTGATAGTATGTGTGGATACAGAAAAAACAGGATTTGCATGATCGACAAAGTCGGCATGATAGACAAGATAAAAAATAGGGAATCCTGCGCATCATGCCAGATCCTCCCGCGAAGCGGATCCTGTTTTTCTTTACAACAAATTTATCATGCAATCGCCCTGCAGGTACAAGCTGCCCGCAGTTCTGAACATTAATTTTGATAAATGGCATGAGTATGTTTAAGTTGGTTTCTGAATTTCAGCCCACAGGGGATCAGCCTCAAGCAATTGAGCAGCTGTGCATTGGGTTGGAAAAGAAAAAAAAAGCGCAGGTTTTGTTAGGGATCACAGGATCCGGCAAGACGTTTACTATGGCAAACGTCATTCAGCAAGCGCAAAAACCCGCTTTGATTCTCGCGCATAACAAAACTTTAGCAGCCCAGCTTTATCAAGAGTTTAAAAGCTTTTTCCCGGAAAATGCTGTAGAGTATTTTGTCTCTTATTACGATTACTACCAGCCGGAAGCCTATATTGCTCGAACCGATACCTATATTGAAAAGGATCTGGCGATCAATGAACGGATTGAAAAAATGCGTCTTAGTGCGACGAGGTCATTGATCGAGCGTCCGGATGTGATCATTGTTTCCTCAGTTTCTTGTATTTATGGCCTAGGTACGCCTGAGTATTATAGCCGAATGATCCTTAAGCTTTCCGTAAAACAAGAAGTGCGGAGAGATGATGTGCTCCTCCATTTGGTAGAACTGCATTATAAGCGCAGCGATTATGATTTGGCTCGAGCCACTTTTCGCGCTCGAGGAGATGTTTTAGAAATTGTTCCTGCATACGAAGATGATCTAGCCTATCGGATTGAATTTTTTGGCGATGAAATAGAGCGCATTTCTGAAATTGATCCATTAACCGGAAGAGTTCTCTCCAGACTTGATTCTATCGCAATTTTCCCAGGATCCCACTATGTGACTCCCGAACATATTCGCTTTGATGCTATCCAAACCATTCGAGCAGAATTAGCCGAACGGATCGCTTTTTTTGAAAAAGAAAACCGCCTCATCGAGGCGCAAAGGATCAAAGAGCGGACCCGATATGATTTGGAAATGCTTCGCGAGATTGGATTTTGCAAGGGCGTAGAAAATTATTCTCGCCATTTTTCCAAACGTCTTCCCGGAGAGGCTCCTCCCTGTTTACTTGATTATTTCCCTGAAGACTTTATTTTTTTTATTGATGAGTCGCATCAAACATTGCCTCAGCTTCATGCGATGTACAATGGGGATCGGTCTCGAAAAAATGCTCTTGTTGAATTTGGATTTCGCCTGCCTTCCGCCTTTGACAACCGTCCTTTGAAATTTGAAGAGACGTATGCCAAGTTTCGGCAGGTCATCTATGTGTCTGCAACTCCGGGACCTTGGGAAATTGGAGAAGCAGAGGGGCAGGTTGTTAAGCAAGTGATCCGTCCTACCGGATTGCTCGATCCATTGATTGAAGTGCGGCCTGCATCCGGCCAAGTCGATGATTGTTTGGAAGAAATTCGGAAAGAAGCAGAAATCGGCGCGCGCATCCTTGTGACAACGCTGACCAAGAAACTCTCTGAGGATCTTTCCAAGTATCTGAATGAAATTGGCGTCAGGGCCAAATATCTCCATTCCGATATTGACACTTTGGAAAGGATGCAAATTCTCAAATCATTGCGTTTGGGAGAATTCGACGTTCTTGTGGGAATTAACCTATTGAGAGAAGGGCTCGATCTTCCGGAAGTGGCGCTCGTTGTGATTCTTGATGCGGACAAAGAGGGATTTTTACGATCTGAGACCGCCTTAATCCAAACTTGCGGCAGGGCAGCCCGCAATGTTCGAGGCCGTGTGATTTTGTATGCTGACAAGCAAACGGAGGCGATTCGCAATACAATTGCAATTACTTCCGCAAGAAGAGCGCACCAGCAATCCTATAATGAATCTCATGGCATTACGCCCCGTTCTACCAAGCGAGGCGACGTCGCTTCTTTGGAAGAAACATTTGGGTATGTTGAGACCCCTGCCCTATCTGAATCCCCGGCCAAGAAACATGCAATGGACATCGGAGATCTTGAGTCTAAAATTAAGGAATGTTCGGCTGAAATGCGCAAAGCGGCCAAAGAGCTTCGTTTTGAAGATGCTGCCCGATTGCGGGATGAGCTTCGGCATTATCAAACCCTTGAGCTTGCAAAGGCCGACACTCCGGATTCTGGAAGTCTCTAAAATTTTGAAAAACGGCTGTGATTATGCCGATCAAAAGACAAATCAGGTCCTAACAGCAATTTTAGATTACAAAGCCCCGACGAAGGGGGGCAATTGGCTCTAAAATTAATTGAGACCAGAATTTGACATGCTGACTCCATTTTTCGAGCTGTTTTTGTGTTCATTTTTATTTATGAATTGGGGACGCATGGACGCATGCAGAATTTTTGACTGGAATCGGCTGGCCTCTTCGGTTATGATACTTTCAAAATTTTATCAAGGTACTGAGGCTGAGAAATGCCGGAAGTTTGTAGATTTCTTAGTATCATAATCAAGATGTATTATGATGATCATCCACCTCCGCACTTCCACGCAGAGTATCAGGGAAGTAAAGCTATGTTTTCTATAGCAACGGGAAAGAAGATTAAGGGGCAATTTCCAAAAAAACAGGAAGTTCTTGTGAACGCGTGGGCTTTGCTCAGAAAAAAAGAATTATTAAAAGCTTGGGAATCGGTAGTGTCTGAACAGGAACCTAAGAAGATTGCACCATTGGAGTAAAAATGCTGCACGAAATCAAGAAAGTAGAGCATATCGGTAGGTACAAGCTGAAGCTTTATTTTAGAAATGGCAAGATCAAGATCTTCGATATGGAAGACCGATTAAGGACCGCCAAGAATATGTTTTTGCCTTTAAAAGACATTGATTTTTTCAGTAAGGTTAAATGTGAAGATGGCACGATCGTATGGCCTAATGGTGTTGATTTGTGTCCTGAGATGTTATTCAAATGTAGCAAAGATGTTCCCAGAGAGAAAAGAAAACGATCAGGCTCTCTATCCACAAAAAAGACAAAGAAAAGTTTAAAAAAGAAACTGCTGTAGGTTGTCGGCGTTCCAAATCTTCTCGCCCAACTTTTAGTCAAGTTGGGCTTCGAATGTTTCTTTGCATCTTGGCTTCTCGCTTTAAGCCACCGCATCGATCTTTTTGCGTAAGGTGAGTTTTTCAGGGCATATGAAAACGATATTGATGAAGAAGCGCTTCTCCGAATTGCCGGCTATTAATCCATGTCAATTCAGGAAAATTAGGCGCTAATTTTTTAGATCGGCTTCTTTCTTCTATAAAGATAAAGGCCTGCTCCCTGAGCAGCTTTTGTGAGATAAGAGCATCCGCAAATGGTTTTGCCCCAAGATCATAAGGGGGGTCGATGTAGACGATATCAAAGAGATTCTTTCCTTGAAGCCGCTTGATGGCCGTATCTGCATTACAGGCAAATACAGTGGTTTGCTCCGATACTTGAAGCTCTTCGATGTTTTTATAAATAGATGCAATTGCATTGCGGTTTTGCTCGACAAAGGTCACATGCAGCGCTCCTCTGCTTAGCGCCTCTAGACCCATGGCTCCGCTTCCTGCGAATAAATCCAAAAATTGCGCTCCTTCAATCACATTTTGACAGATATTGAAAACGGCTTCGCGAAGCATTCCTTGTGTTGGACGAGTGGAGGATCCTTTGGGCGTCTGTAGCAAGCGGCCCTTAAATTTTCCTCCAATAATGCGTAATGTCACTAGATCACCTGTGTTACACTCTATTGAAAAGCAATTCGTAAATTGTGAGGTTCTAAAAGATTTCCTACATGAACTAGATGTTCAGGGTTTTGGTCATAAAGGTATTGTTCATAGATTTGATAGGCCTGCTGCAGCGCCCACTGCGCTTTTAAAGAGGAAGATCCCTTTTTGGCATTGGCAAAGGAGATCGATTTCTTGATATGGATCCATTTGTCTTTGGCCTTGCCTTGTACAAACAGGACAAAGGGTTCGAGCGTTTTTGTCGTTCCAAAAATTGTATAAGGCTCTTGTTTATACAGATGAGGAGCTTGGTGGGGAAGGGGATAAAGAATTGGCCCTTTTGATTGATCCGAAGATTCAGAATGGATTTGAACAATTTGGGTCGAAATATTTTTTGCAATCGGATGGGAAATTGTTTTCATTAATTTTAATAGCTTGCGCCGGATGCCTCCTTTTGTCGGAGAATAGGAAAGCTTTCCACGGTTTAAAGCAGCGATTGCATCGAGAGTTTCCAGATGGGAATCGCTTCCCAGCCCGATCATAAATAAGGAAGATCTTCCTTGGTTCATGGAAGTCCATCCAAGCGCCAGTTCTCTTTGGGCAATTTTTTTGTGCAAAGGATCGCCATCTGTGAGGAGAATGGTCGTATAAAGATCTTCATCGGAAGAGGGCAAGGTAAGCATGAGAGGTTTATAGAGATTGGCGGGAGAGAAAAAGCTACCTAGCTGAGTCGATGCGAGAAAATCTTTAGCAGCTCGGATTGAAGCGGGAGTTGCCGCCATTGGGACCGGATAGAGTTTGTCGATTTTGCTATCGAACGCAATCACATTAAAACTGTCATCGATGTCGAGTTCTTTGATGGCTTTGAATACGGCATTTTTTACGGAGGTCAGGCGCTCTTTTTGGATCGAATTCGATCGATCGATCAAGAAGGAGTAATGCTGTCTGATCTTAGGAAGATCGAGCTCGGAATTTGGGATGAGCGTAATGGCAAAAAAGTAGCCTTCCTCGTTATCCAATTCTGAGAAAAGAATTTCTGTATCAAAATGATCGGAACACGATGTAGCTCCCAGTTCCCGCAGGGTTGGGAAACTTGGAAAGCGGAGCCATGATTTTGGAATGGGAAGTTTTGGTTTTATGCTGCGGGCCGCTTGGAAGTTTTCTTGAGGTTCCGACAGTTCATTTTGAGACAAAACCGTCCCTTCAATGTTTATTTCTTTTTGACTGAGCAGTAAAAGAGGTTCCTTTTTCCCCTCAACTTCATCCATAGCGAGTTTTTCGGAAGAGTGTTTGATTGTCTGTTGGATGCATTTGAAATTTGGGTTGATAGGATGGGCGGAAGGAGGATTAATCAGCTGCGTGGGGATGACCGGAGAAGACGCCAAGGTTTGGGGCGCAACCAATGACGGCGCGGCGATGATGTTTTCAGAGAGATGGTCGAGTAGATTGAATTCTTTGATTTTTGGCAAAGAGAATGTGGAAGGAGTGGATTGTGCAAGCGGCTCATTGGCGGAAAACAGAAGAGGCTTCGGAACGAACGGCTCTGGTTTTTTATGTTCAACGGCAAGCTGTGTTTGTCCGATTGTTTCAGAGGCAGACTGGATGGCCGGCGCCGTTGGAATGATTTTTGCAGTTTTGGACTGGGAATCTTCAAAGGCTTCTTTCAAGATATGTGTTTTATCGAGCTTAGAGAGGCTTGCATGCTGTTCGACTTGAGGGGTAGGGGCTGCATTCCAAAGAGAATGGGTTTGTAAAAATAGCAGAGAGATCGCATGGAAGCACAGCGATACGGCAACGCAGAGGCGTAAGATGTTTTTTTTACTCAGAGATTGCAGCATCAGGTTGCTTTATGTCCATGTTTTGCAGGAGGAAAGACGCTCGCTGAATGAGCAGAGGATGGGCATTTTCTCTTTGAATTTGCATCAAAAGATCTTTTGCCGCGGCGGGTGTTATTTCATTTCCCAAAACTGCTTTCAGATGTAGAATTTCTGCTCGAAAGAGCTGCATATATCCTTCGTAAATTCGATTTTGTTCTTTTAACTCAAGCCTTGCTTGGGCATAGTCTTGCGCAAAAAGATCGTTCCCTCTTTCAAAATCAGATTGCATTTTTTCTAAAAGAAAAAGGCGTTTTTCCGTTCCTGTACTTAATAAATCTACATATTCTAGCGCGGCTTCTAAGTAAATAGGTTCGTTGCCAAGATTTCTTTGTAAGATGAGATTTTTTAGTTCCGATGCAATTTGAATTCGGAGAGCTTCGTTGGTTTTCTCCTCTTTTTTTGCGGCATGGAATCGATTGATTTTAATATGAGCTCTTGCAAGACATGCTTTTGCAATCGTTTTGGAACGGATAGCAGAGCCTTCATCGATCATCCGGTCAAAAATTGCCAGCGCCTCTTCCTCTCTTCCGGAAGATGCATATCCTTCTGCCAGAAGAAGATCTGCTTCTTTTTTCCATTTCCATGAATTTGAAGGATTTTCTCTATACAGCGCAGTCAGCTGTTCCATTACGGCAATTTGCTGATCTGTCTTGTTTGTTTGGCTGTAGAGCGTTCCTAGTTTGTAAAGAGGCGTTTCATAAGTTGTGCCATTAAAAAACTGCAGGACGCGCTCTGCCCGCTCTGCAAATAGCATTGTTTGTGTTTTGTCAAATTGAGCAAGATGCCATTCTCCAAGCCAAAGAATCGTTTCTTTTGAAATATTGAGATTTTCTTTTCCAAGGCTGTTTTGGTTTTTGGTTTTTGCTTCGAAGACGCAAAACAAGTGCTCTGCTGCTTTTTCTAAAAGTTCCGGGTTTGTTTCAGAACGGCTTAAGTATGCGTTAAAAAGAGAGAGCCTTAGATCGTGCAAGTCCAACAGAGTCGTCTGCTTTTCGAGGGCGCGTTCTGCATGTAAGCAGAATGCCGGCTCATCATTAAAAAGATTTTTATAGCAAAAGGCCAAAAGCAGGGATGCATTGGCTTCTTGGGAAAAAGATTCGTGCGATAATAATTCTTGCAGATTGGAAAAGGCGTCTTCCAAAGCGCCCAAGTCATAGAAAGCTTTTGCCAGGAAAAATTGCCAGTTGGAACATTCGGGAGACGAAAATAGCTCTCTTTGGCCAAGAAGCGCCTGTAAATCAGAGATATATTGTTTTTTTAAGAACTCGTTTCCTTCATTTTCCGCAGAAAGTCTTTCTGAAGAGACGGCCAAAAAATTCCAAACAGAGGGGGCAAGGTGGTGATTTGGGTAATCGGAGAGAAATTTGCAAGCCTTGGTTCTGCAGGATTCCCAAGAATGTGTTTGCAGCTCTAGGTCGATAGACTCGAAGGCGGCGCGCTCTTTTTCCGGGCATTGTATTGCAATTGCGGCAAGAAGGTCTAATTCTTTAAGCGCCTCATCGTTTTTCCCCTCTTGTTTTAATAGAAGGGCGCGGAAAAGCTTCCCCTGCAAAACAAATGGAGATTCTGCATTCAGCG
>DALYFE010000011.1:9707-11712 GCA_031972195.1 Chlamydiales bacterium
ACAGGGTTGTTAAAAGTTCTATGGCTTCTTGATATCTTTGTAGGGAAAGGAGAGATTTTCCAAAAATAAAAAGAGTTTTTTCTTTTCGATGATCTGGAATGGCACTGAAAATGAGATCCTTTTCATTGACGATCTTCTCGTGGCAATCGGTTTCAAATAGAAGCACAAGCCGTTGATAGGAAGCCTCTTTTGCAATGCCGCTTCGCGCCTCTTTGGGGTTCAAGCTCTCCGCCTGGAGCTCCTCGTCGCACTCGTTTGTCCCAGCTTTTGCAATCTCTTCCAACAATTTTAAGGCCGGTTCTTTATCATATTGGGAGAGGGCAAGCGCAGCCCGGAATCTCATTTCTTCTGCGGAGGCAGGATCCAGTTCCGCTAAATTTAAATAAATAGCTGCTGCTTTTTCGTATTGTTTCAAGCGGTGGCAAAGATGGGCAAACGCTTCTGAGACTTCGAGGGAGAGATCGCTTTCTAAAAGAGTTTCGAAAAAAGGCTCCGCCCTTTGTGCGAGCGCAGTTAACAGTTTTTCATCTGAGGTGGCCAGACACTGGTTATATAAAGCAATCGCGAGGAAATAGGTCGTTTGCAGGCGCTCGTCCGGATCCGAGACGGTTTCCAAACGGGCCTCGCAAGTATCGGCCAGGGTTGCAAACCATCCCAAGGAGTATAAACATTGCATCCGGTTTAAAAAAATCTTTTCTGCGTATTCGGACGAACTAACTTCCGAGTATGTTTTTAGGGCAAGGGTATATTGCGCTTCTTTAATTTGAAGCTCTGCCAAACAAATTCTCAACGGATCGGCGTAGGGGCTGTTTGGAAAAGAGGCAAGAAATTCTTCGATTTGGCTTTTTGCAATTTCGTGTTCTCCTTCCTGCCAAAAATCCGCAATCCGATGCAGAAAAAGAGACTCCTGCTGAGTTGCGTTCTCGTGATTCCAGTTTGGAACATCGAGGTCGGGAAATAAAGAGAGGCATAGGAGCAGGCTGAAATAGAGGTAGCGCATATCTTGGGATTATACGAGTAGTTGAATAATTTGCCCAAGTGTATAATTCTCGATTTTGCAAAGGAATTTTTATGGCCCTTTTTCTCGTTCTCTCTGCCGGAGCGTTTGTGGCGCTTTCCAATTTGTTTATGCGCAAAAGCATTGACAGCGGGGGAACTACGAAAGGCTTTCTTTTTTTTCAGATGCTCGCTTCTTTTGCAATCGCAGTTTTTTTAGAACCGGTCCGATCAGGGAACTTTGCCTGGAATATGCCGGTGGTGTTTTTGGGGTTGATTGCAGGAATTATTTTAGCGCTGATGTTGATTGCTCTTGGAAAAGCTTTGGAAAAAGGGCCTCCCGGATTGACATTTTCTATTCTTAGCTCATCGACGGTGATGCCGGGAATTTTGATGGCATTATTTTTTGGTTCCGATCTTGGATTTGTCTACACTCCGTGGCATGCAATCGGGTCGCTTTTTGTTTTAGCCGGATTGTTTTGGGCCGGAAAAGGGATTGCCGGATTGCAGAACCTTAAGAAATGGCTTCTTTTTTCCGGTTCGATGTTTGTATTGCATACCGCCCTGCTTGTGCTCCTTCAGTGGAGAGCTCTTTTGATGAATGTTCCTAACCCAGAAGAGCTCGCTAGTTTTTTCACGGCGGAACAGATAAAAAGCGCCTGGTTTTTGCCTTGCATGTTTTTTTCATCAGCCTTGGTTCAGCTGTATGTGTTTCTTTCCACGGAAAAAAGAGCGATCCGGAGCCAAGAGGTTCTTTATGGGATCGTTGGCGGAGTTGTGAATGGAATAGGGACATTTTTTTTAATTTGCTCTACGCAATCGGCTACAGCTCTCGAGAATGCAATTATTTTTCCAATGTATTCGGTTGCAACAATTATTTTATCGAATCTTTGGGGGCAAAAACTCTATCAGGAACGAGTCAATTGGCGCGCTTGCCAAGTTTGCGCAATTGGGTTGATCATTGCTACAGTGGATTGGAAAGGCGTCTCTGCTGCGATTGGATTATGAA